>NZ_FNYI01000001.1:0-161585 GCF_900108925.1 Arthrobacter sp. yr096
CACTCCGCGGTCTCTTCCGGATCACGATCAGGCAGCTGGGCAGTCAACCCGCTGAGGATGTGTGAGGTCTCTTCTCCTGCAGCCACGTCCAACCTCTCTTCATTGAATGTCTGGGCGCTTGCTCTGTGGGGGCGCTCAAGGAATTTCGTATTGTGAGAATAAAATTCTGCAATTCGAGATTACGTCTGCTGATGGGCAGCGTCAACACGGATTGCGTAACCAAAACAGTCAACTGGGAAAGCAGTGCTCAAGCAACCGAATGTGACCCTGCCTACATTCGCGACACCTTGACGGCGAGTGACCTGCGTCATAAAGTGTTTTCACTATTCAATAACTTGATTCCGCTATGTGGAATCAGTACGAAGTGGAGATCCACGATGCAGACGACTTCATCAGTCGGCGTCACTGGTACTCCGGGAGACGCACCTGAAGGTGGCCCCAACCACCCGTCCGTGGGCAACACGGATCTTTGCGCTATTGCTTCCGAAGCATCAGGCCGTACCATCAGCCCCAGTCTTTACAACATCGACCTCGCTCCCACCAAGGCCAAAGGCCGCAAGTGGACCAGCTACAGCATCTTTACCCTCTGGGCCAATGACGTCCACAGCCTGGGTAATTATGCGTTTGCCATTGGCCTGTTCTCGCTCGGCTTGGGCGGCTGGCAGATTCTGGTGGCACTTGGAATTGGCGCAGTCCTTCTCTTTGCCCTTCTGAACTTTTCCGGTTTCATGGGCCAGAAGACCGGCGTCCCGTTCCCGGTCATGAGCCGCATCAGCTTTGGTATCAGGGGTGCGCAGATCGCCAGCCTGGTGCGCGGCGCCGTTGCCGTGGCATGGTTCGGCATCCAGACGTACCTGGCCTCGGTGGTCCTCCGGGTGATGCTGGTTGCCATGGCGCCCGGCCTGAAGGATCTGGACAGCAACTCCATTCTTGGCCTGTCCACCCTGGGCTGGTTCTCCTTCGTGGCCCTCTGGATCGTGCAGTTGGTCATTGTCAGCTTCGGCATGGAAATGATCCGTAAATACGAGGCCTTCGCCGGTCCGGTGATCCTGGTGACCATGGCAGCGATTGCTGTGTGGGTCTTCATCGAAGCCGGCGGCGCCATTCAGTGGTCCGGCATCAAGGGCCTTGAGGGCGGGGAAATGTGGCTCACGATCTTCGCCGGTGGTGCGTTGTGGGTCTCCATCTACGGAACGTTCGTGCTGAACTTCTGTGACTTCACGCGGTCTTCGACGTCCAAGAAGTCGATCGTCAAGGGCAACTTCTGGGGCATCCCCATCAACATGCTGGTCTTTGGCGCGATCGTCGTCGTCATGGCCGGCGGACAGTACAAGATCAACGGCACAGTTATTGAGAGCCCCTCGGACATCGTGCAAAGCATCCCGAACACCCTGCTGTTGGTGCTGGCATGCCTCGCCCTGCTGATTCTCACAGTGGCCGTGAACCTGATGGCCAACTTCGTCGCTCCGGTTTATGCGCTGACCAACCTCTTCCCGCGGCACCTGAACTTCCGCAAGGCAGCCTGGGTCAGCGGCACCATTGGCCTGGTGATCCTGCCGTGGAACCTCTACAACAACCCGATCGTCATTGTGTACTTCCTGGGCGGCCTCGGTGCCTTGCTCGGCCCGCTGTTCGGCGTCATCATGGCTGATTACTGGTTGGTCCGCCGCGGCAAGGTCAACGTCCCCGAGCTTTACACCGAGGATCCCCAGGGCGCCTACTTCTACAAGCGGGGCGTCAACCCAAGGGCCATCATCGCCATGATTCCGGCAGCAGCGATCGCCATCGCCATCGCGTTCATTCCGGCACTGGCGCCCGCAGCACCCTTCGCCTGGTTTATTGGAGCAGGCGTAGCTGCGCTCACGTTCTTCGCGGTGGCTGACAAGAAGCAGCTCCATGAGGACGTCTCCGGCGAGCCGATCGCCGTCGCCAGCACCCACTGACTCACCGAAGATTGAGGCCTCGCCCGTCCTCCCGGTCACTGACTTATCGAGTCCCAGCAAGCGGACCAAGGTCACCCGGCAGGGGACGGGCGCTGCCGTTGAGAGGAAACCCATGCGCATCCTTGTCGCAAACGTCAACACCACCCAGTCCATGACGGACTCCATCGCGGCCCAGGCCCGTGCGGCCGCTGCCCCGGGCACCGAGATCGTCGGCATCACTCCACGGTTCGGCGCCGACTCCTGCGAGGGGAACTTTGAAAGTTACCTGGCTGCGATCGCCGTGATGGATGCCGTGGTGAACTATCCCGAACCGTTCGACGCCGTCATCCAGGCCGGCTATGGCGAACACGGCCGCGAAGGCCTTCAGGAACTCCTGGACGTCCCGGTGGTGGACATCACCGAGGCAGCAGCCAGTACCGCAATGTTCCTGGGCCACAAGTATTCAGTGGTCACAACGCTGGATCGCGCCGTTCCGCTCATCGAGGACCGCCTCAAGCTTGCCGGTCTGGAAGCACGCTGCGCTTCTGTGAGGGCAAGCGGCATGGCCGTGCTGGAGCTCGAGGAGTACCCGGAGCGAGCTGTTGAAGCAATCGTGAGCCAGGCTGAGCAAGCTGTTCAGAACGACAAAGCCGAGGTCATCGTCCTCGGTTGCGGCGGCATGGCCGGGTTGGACGAGCAGATCCGCCAGCGCACGGGCGTCCCCGTGGTGGACGGAGTGGCATCGGCGGTCACCATCGCTGAATCCCTGGTGCGCCTAGGCTTGTCCACGTCCAAAGTGAGGACCTACGCCACGCCGCGTCCAAAGACTGTCATAGGCTGGCCGATAACTGCATCCCAGCCGGCCGCAAACCAGAGTGCCGAAGCCGCACGCTGACGGCTTGACGCTGCCACAAGCACTTCCCCGAAAGGCAACCACATGACTGACTCCAGCCCGCCCACAAACCCGAGGGTCGCCGTCGTGACCGGGGCCGGTTCGGGTATTGGGCGAGCCGTCGCCAAGCTGATGCTCGCCGAAGGTTACCGCGTTGCCCTGGCCGGCCGCCGTGAGGCGCAACTGCTGGAGACTGCGGGCGATCATCCGGACGCGCTTGCGGTCCCCTGCGACGTCACAGCGCCCGACGACGTCGCCCGTCTTTTCGCGGAGGTCCGCCAACGCTGGGGCCGGGTTGATGTGTTGTTCAACAACGCGGGCATTTTCGGCCCGGCCGGGGATGTTGGCGAGATCAGCGTGGACGAATGGGAGGCCACCCTGCGGGTGAACGTCACCGGTTCCATGCTGTGCGCGGCCGAGGCGGTGCGGGCCATGAAAGCCCAAGTCCCGCAGGGCGGCCGCATCATCAACAACGGTTCCATTTCGGCGCATTCACCCAGACCCAGGTCGGTGGCGTATACGGTCACCAAGCACGCGATGACCGGCCTGACCAAGAGCATCGAGCTGGATGGCCGGGAATTCGGGATTACGTGCGGGCAGATCGACATCGGCAATACCCGCACGGAGATCATGGACACCATTGGCGTGGGCTCAGGCGCACTGCAGGCTGACGGCAGCCGGAAGGTGGAGCCGATGTTCCCTGTGGAGGACGCCGCCCGTGCCGTGCTGATGATGGCCAATATGCCGGCGTCGGCCAGTGTGGGGTCCCTGGTGGTGACGGCTGCCGGCATGCCCTTCGTGGGCCGCGGCTAGCGAGTCCGCACACCCTCAAGGAGAGCCCCGTACAGCCACCACCCACTTTGCTATTCGAATGCCCGTGACACGCCCTTGGAGGGGTGTGTCACGGGCATTTCTGCGTCAAAAGAGGTGGTGGAGGCCCGGGGCCTGCAGGCTTCCAACCGAATGTGACTTCCACAATATGGAAACTGAATTTCCCCTTGCGGAATGGTGTGACCAGGCTTACATTTGAAAAACCCCCTCAAAATGTGGGGGTGTTCCCAACTGATTGGTTCAGATCAATGAAGATCCCAGACCCCGCGGCGCTGAAGGCGAGTTCGGCCCCGCAGAAGAAAAAGCGGCTGTACCAGTCGCTCTTTTTTCAAATCCTGATCGCCGTCGTCGCAGGTGTGCTCATCGGTCATTTTTGGCCGACCATTGGGTCCGCACTCCGGCCACTGGGTGATGGATTCATTCAACTCATCAAAATGATCATCGCCCCGCTGATTTTCCTCGTGATTGTCACAGGCATCTCGGCAGTGGGCGACGTCAAGGCGGTCGGAAGGGTCGGGGTCAAAGCACTCCTGTACTTCACCGGCGCCACCCTCTTTGCCCTTGTCTTCGGGCTCATCGTGGGCAACATTGTTCAGCCGGGTGCCGGCCTGAACATCGATCCCTCCACGCTGTCCCAGGATGCCCTCAACGCCAAGACCGGAAATGCTCCGCCCAAGGACGCTGCAGCGTTCATCCTGGACGTCATTCCCGTCAGCGTGATCGGTGCTTTTGCCAACAACAGCCTGCTTCAGGTCCTGTTCTTTTCGGTGTTCTTCGGTGCAGCCATCGTGGTCATCGGCCGCGAGCGGTGCCTGCCGGTGATCAGCCTCATGGAAACCGTCCTGGAGCTGATCTTCAAGATCATGTCCTGGATCATGAAGGTGGCCCCCATTGGTGCCTTCGGTGCCATGGCGTTCATCATCGGCCAGTACGGGCTGGGGACACTCAGTACCTATGCCCTCCTGATAGCCGCATGCTACGGCGCGGCCATCATCTTCATCGGCCTGCTGTTCCTGGTGGCCTGGAGCTTCGCCCGGGTTCCGCTGTGGCAGTTCCTCAAGTACACCCGGGAAGAGTTCCTGCTGGCACTCGGCACGGCTTCCACCGAGGCTGTCATGCCGCGCATCATGACCAAGCTGACCAATGCCGGTTGTTCCCGTGCCACCACCGGTCTGGTGGTTCCCACCGGCTACTCCTTCAACCTGGACGGCGCCGCGATCTACCTGTCGATTTCGCTGCTGTTCCTGGCCCAGGCCTTCGGTCATAACCTGGATCTCGGCCAGCAGCTGGCAGCCCTCGGCGTACTGCTCCTGACTTCCAAGGGCATGGCAGGCGTCCCCGGTTCGTCCTTCCTGGCACTCTCCGCCACGGCAGCGGCCCTCGGTATCTTCCCGGTTGCCGGCGTCGCGCTCCTCCTCGGAGCCGACCGCCTGATGGACTCCATGCGCGTCGTGGTGAACCTGCTGGGCAACTGCGTGGCGACGTTCGTCGTCGCCAAGTGGGAAGGCCAGTTCGACCGCAGCGTCATGGTCCGCGCATTCAACGGCGAAATCACCAACCACGACTCCGCCGTCATGCTCGGCAAGGAAGATGTGTTTGAGGAGCAGGAACTTCAGCGCATCAGCGAAGGCCAGGATCCATCACCGAAGTTCCGGGGCGGTCCCGCAGCTGACGACATCCCGCAGTTCGAGATGAGCAAGAAGGGGCAACCTTCAGCCCCGGTGTGCCCGGACTAACCGGTAGTTTTGTACAGCTGATGCCCCTAAGACCTGGTCTTAGGGGCACAGCTGTTAAAAAACTCGATTAGAGCGGCAGTAGTTCGGAGAGGTCAGCACGCAGACCGGACGCTGCCAGCTGGTGGTTCGAAACAGCGTCCGCCCACGACATCCTGCCCGTCACCAACGAAAGCCACGTGGCGGCGTCGCACTCGATCACGTTCGGGGGAGTGCCGCGCGTGTGGCGGGGGCCTTCGACGCATTGCGTGACGCCGAACGGGGGCACCCGGACCTCTACCGAATTGCCGGGTGCGCGTGCGGTGACTTCCTCCAGGGAGTAACGCACCGCCGTCGCAATCAACGAACGCGACGGCGGTGTCCCGGCGCCGCTGCCCGGCTCACCGGCACTGCCGGAAGGCTCGACGGCGGCCTGCCACGCTGCCAGCGCGGCGCGGCCTTCCTCAATGTTGACGCGGCGACGTGCGACGGCCATGGGTGTTCTCCTCAGAAGTACTAGTCCAGCAGGGCGGAAACGGCGTGACCCAGCCGGATCTTTCCCACCGGTCGTCCGCCGCCGAGTACGGGCTCAACCACACGTTCCAGGACGCTGGAAACAGCCGGGATGTCCACGGCTCCGCTCACGGCAAGGAGGGTCAGCCCCACCAAGGAAGTGGCGCGGAGGTTCCCGTCCAGCATCTTCACCGCCACGGTAGCGCCGGTGGGCGTTGCCAGAACCAGGACGCCTTCCGCGCCGATCTTGGCAATGACATCCAGTTCTTCCATGACGATGGTGTTGGATTCGCCCTTGCCCTGGACCGCCCAAGGGTAGTCCAGCATGGACGTGGCGATGGTGGCGGCGCGTGCGTTGGAGGAGGAGTCTCCCGGGGACTTGGCCAGGCGTGAGTATGCCCGGGCCAAACCGGTCAGGGAGATGGCTGCCACAGGGGCTCCGCAGCCATCGATGCCAAGGTGTGAAATGGCTTCGCCGCTGTACTCCTCGATGACGGAGCGCACTCTCTGCTGGAGCGGGTGGTTCGGTTCGAGGTAGCTGCGCAGGTCCCAGCCATTTTCCGTGCAGGCCCACAGGAACGCGGCGTGCTTACCGGAGCAGTTGAAGGCCAGCTTGGATTGTCCACGCTCTGAACGGACCAGCCAGTTGCGGGCTGTTTCGTCCTGTGGCCACGCTGTGGGGCACTGTAGGTTCTCTTCCCGGACGCCGGCAGCCTTGAGCATCCCCTCCACCACATCCATATGGTCCAGGGAGCCGGTGTGGCTTCCGCAGGCGACAGCAACCTGGGCGCCCCGAAGCGGCACGCCGGACTGCATGGACGCCAGTGCCTGGAAAGGCTTGAGGGTGGAGCGGGCCAGGATGGGGGCGTCAATGTCACCAAGACGGGTGACCACCGAGCCGTCACCGGCAAGAACCACGGCCGCGCCGATGTGCCGGGACTCAATAAAGCCACTTCGTTCGATCACTGCCAGTTCCACCGCGGACTCAACGTTGAACGTTTCATGCGAACTCATGGGCATACAGCCAAGTCTAGGGCGCGGAGGGGATATTCCCCGGTCATCCTGCGCGCGAGCAGGTCCGGGAAGTGACACAGCTTAGGCCGAGCGCGCTGCACAAAGTACCCTTGAAGACTGTGAAGGTACTCGTCATTGGCCCAGGCGGCCGCGAACACGCCATTGTCCGCTCTCTGCTTGAAGACCCCAACGTCTCCGAGGTCCACGCGGCCCCGGGCAACGCGGGCATCAGCAAACTCGTTCCCACCCACGCGATCGACGGGAACAACCCGGAAGCCGTGTCCGCCCTCGCCACCAAGCTGGGCGTGGACCTGGTGGTGGTTGGACCCGAGGCGCCGCTGGCTGCCGGTGTGTCCGATGCCGTCCGTGCAGCCGGTATTCCTGTGTTCGGTCCCAGCAAGGAAGCTGCCCAGCTGGAAGCTTCCAAGGCTTTTGCGAAGCAGATCATGGCCGAGGCAAACGTCCCCACGGCCATGGCCCGCGTGGCCACCAACGCCGAGGAAGCTGCCGATGCGCTGGACACCTTCGGTGCCCCTCACGTCGTCAAGGACGACGGCCTGGCCGCCGGCAAGGGCGTCGTGGTCACCAAGGACCGCGACGAAGCACTGGCACACGCCCAAGCATGCTTCGACGCCGGTGGATCCGTGGTCATTGAGGAATTCCTTGACGGCCCCGAGGTCTCCCTGTTCGTTCTCTGTGACGGCCGTACCACTGTTCCGCTGTCCCCGGCGCAGGACTTCAAGCGCATCTTCGACAACGACGAAGGCCCCAACACCGGCGGCATGGGCGCATACACCCCGCTCGAGTGGGCTCCCGAAGGCCTGGTCCAGGAAGTCATTGACCGCGTGGCCCAGCCCACCGTGGACGAGATGGCCCGCCGCGGCACGCCGTTCGTCGGTGTCCTCTACTGCGGCCTCGCGCTGACGTCCCGCGGCACGCGCGTCATCGAGTTCAACGTCCGCTTCGGAGACCCCGAGACGCAGGCTGTCCTCGCCCGCCTCAAGACGCCGTTGGGTGCGCTGCTGCTGGCAGCTGCCAAGGGGGAACTGGACACCGCAGAAGAGCTGCGCTGGTCCAAGGACACGGCAGTCGCCGTCGTCGTTGCTGCTGAAAACTACCCGGACGCGCCCCGCACGGGCGATCGCATCCGTGGCTTGAAGAAGGTTGACGAGCTGGACGGCGTGCACGTAGTCCACGCCGGCACCAAGCTGGACGACGAAGGCAAGGTTGTCTCGGCCGGTGGCCGCGTCCTGGCCGTGGTTGCGCTCGGTTCCGATCTGGTGGAGGCCCGCGAAAAAGCGTACGACGGCGTGGAACTGGTTCAGCTTGAAGGCTCACAGTTCCGCACGGACATCGGGGGCAAGGCCGCGCGCGGCGAAATCCGCGTGCCGTACACGGCAACCGGCACCATCCCGAAAGTGCAGGCCTAAGCATGACTGAAGGCATCCCCAACGGCGGCTTTCAAACGGAAACGTTGGACCTGCCCGGCTGGACCCACGTCTACTCCGGCAAGGTCCGCGACCTCTATGTGCCGGCCGACGAAGCCATCACGGAAAAGATCGGCCAGGAATGCGTCCTGGTTGTGGCCAGCGACCGCATCAGCGCCTACGATCACGTCCTGAGCAGCGAGATTCCGGACAAGGGCCGTGTGCTGACGCAGCTGAGCCTGTGGTGGTTTGACCAGTTGGATGTTGAGCACCACGTGCTGGCGTCCACGGTGGAAGGTGGCGTTCCTGCCGCCGTCCAGGGCCGTGCCATGATCTGCAAGAAGCTGGATATGTTCCCGGTGGAGTGCATCGCGCGCGGTTACCTCACTGGTTCAGGCCTGGCCGAGTACAAGGAATCCCGTACGGTCTGCGAGATCCCGCTTCCCGAGGGCCTGGTTGACGGTTCGCGCCTGGAAAAGGCTCTCTTCACGCCTTCTGCCAAAGCCGAAGTGGGCGAGCACGACGTCAACATCACCTATGACGACGTTGTGGCGATGGTGGGCGATGACATCGCAGCCCGCCTCAGCGAGCTCACGCTGAAGATCTACACCCGCGCCGAGGAAATTGCCCGTGAACGCGGCATCATCCTGGCAGACACCAAGGTGGAGTTCGGCATCGACGCTGGCACGGGCATCATCACCCTGGGCGACGAAGTGCTGACACCGGACTCTTCGCGGTTCTGGGATGCTTCCACGTACGCGCCGGGCAAGTCCCAGCCGTCGTATGACAAGCAATATGTCCGCGATTGGCTGACTTCCGCCGAGTCAGGCTGGGACAAGTCCTCGGATACTCCGCCGCCGGCTCTTCCCGCCGAGGTGGTAGAGCGCACCCGTGCGCGCTACATCGAAGCGTACGAGAAACTCACTGGGCGCACTTTCGCCTGACCCGTAACGCAAACTGCCCCGGACCGCACTGGTCCGGGGCAGTTTCGTGTCTGGGGCTTACGCCTCCGAGTGTTCCTTCGCGGCCCGGCGCTCGGCCAAGCGGATCTCCAGCACTGCGTCCATGGCCTGCTGCACGCGGTCTGACGCTCCAGCCGCACTGAAGTCGTGCTGTGCCTCCTCCAGGTAATGCAGTGCCTCGGATGCCTCACCGGCCGCTTTGAGGGACTTGCCCAGAAGGAGGGAAACCTCGCCTGCGGTGTGCCGGGCCAGGACCTTGCGGTCCTCGTAGATTTCGCGGAGCTTCTCCACCGCTGCGGGAATGTCA
Organism: Arthrobacter sp. yr096; assembly: GCF_900108925.1. Lineage (NCBI taxonomy): Bacteria > Bacillati > Actinomycetota > Actinomycetes > Micrococcales > Micrococcaceae > Arthrobacter > Arthrobacter sp. yr096. The sequence goes on from NZ_FNYI01000001.1 coordinate 9,581, forward strand.
CCGGTCAGGTACAGCCAGCGGGCGCGGATAAAGGCGACTTCCAGCTGGTCTGTCTTGTTTCCGCCCACAATCGACAAGGCAAGTTCTGCGCGCTCTATGGCGGAGAGGGTTTCCGGTTCCACAATGCCCGAGGACAGGCGGACCGCAGCTGACGCCTTGTTGAAGCGGGCCCACAGTTCGATGTCGTTGGCGGGGGAGAGGAGCTTGGCGGCGCGCTCGTGGTGCTTGATGCCCTCCACATAGTCGTGGCGCATGAAGGCAACATTGCCCACCACCCACGCAACCTCGCCGGCCAGTTGCGACATGGAATGCTCGTCCATGTGCTCAATCATGGCCAGGCAGTACGTCCAGGCCTCGTCCAGTTTGCCGCTCTCCGCAAGCGCACCGATCAACGCGCGGTGCGCGCCGATGATCAGGGTGGATCCCTTGGGTAGCTGCTCGCACAGCTTCACTGCCTGCTTGGCATGCTCGACGGCGGTGGCCAGCTGACCTTGTCCGTGACACACGGCGGCAAGCATCTGCCATGCGCGCACCCCGAGCCCTGCGGATTCGGTGGCCATGGGGTGTTCCAGCAGGTGCTCAACGATCTGTTGGCATTCCTTGAGGTGGCCTTGCTTCATCACGCACTCGGCCTGCATGTACGTCATGTTCCACCAGGCGCTGTTGTTCTTGGCTTCCAGGGCGATCTGCGCGGCGGTAGCAGCATGGCTGGCTGCGAGTTGGTAGTCGCGCAGGTCCCAGGCTTGCCGGGCATACAGTCCCGCAAGGACGTATTCGGCGTCGCTCACGGAAACGGGCTGGCTCCACGCTTCCAAGGCCTTGGGCGCCAGTTCCAACCGGCGGGCCAGCTCTTCGATGACCTCCGCCGTGGGCTCACGCCGGCCGGTCTCAAGCAGCGAGATATAGCTGGGAGAGTAGAGGTTCTTGCCCAGCTCTGCCTGCGTTAACCCACGTTCGAGCCGTTCGGCACGTAGCTTCTCGCCGAATCCGTTTCCCACGGGTCCCCTCCTACAGGTGTCTTTTGACCAAAACCTTGACAGTCTCTGTGGAAAACATTTTACAATGTATGTCAACAGGGACCACGCAATTTCCATAACGAATCCGACTCGCATTGGGGAAATACCATGTTCAAAAAAATCATCGCTTCAGTGGCCGTGGCGGGCGCACTGACTCTGGCGGTTGCGGCTCCCGCAGTCGTTTCTGCTGCTCCGGCAGTGGACTCCAGCAGCACCATCAGTGCCATTGGCAACTGGCCTGATCCTATGCGCATCGCTGCACCAACCAAGGGAACCACCACCACGACGCCGACGTACACAACGTCGTCCATTGGCAACTGGCCTGATCCCATGTAAGCAGTAGTTTTGCAGAGAACCCCGGGGCGTGACGAGCGATGCCCCGGGGTTTTCTTTTGCCCTGGGGGATGCGTGGCCTGGACCAATCCCGGCCCTGGCGAATAACTACGGACAGTTCCCGGATACAGAAAATGGCGCCGATTTCTCGACGCCATTTCCGTTATTGGTCGGGATGACAGGATTTGAACCTGCGACCTCTTCGTCCCGAACGAAGCGCGCTACCAAGCTGCGCTACATCCCGATCCGCTGCGAAAGCAACTGTTCAAGGATAGCTGAATCGCAGCGTGATGCGAAATCGAGGAGAGGGTGTCCCTTGTCACAGCCACGCTGTACAGAAGAGCTACACCAGCGAGTCCCGCCACGCGCCGTGCAGCTGCGCAAAACGGCCGCCTCCACTGATCAGTTCGGCCGGCGTCCCGTCTTCCACGATGCGTCCGTCGTGGACCACCAAAACCCTGTCCGCTGTCTCCACGGTGGACAGGCGGTGGGCAATGATGATCGCCGTGCGTGCAGAGTTCGCGCCCGCCACACCTTCCAGAAGGTGCGCCAATCCCTGTTGGACCATGCGCTCGGACGGGATGTCCAGGGAGGATGTAGCTTCGTCCAGGATCAGTACAGCCGGCGCGGCCAGGAAGGCGCGGGCAAAGCCAATGAGCTGGCGTTGACCCGAGGACACGCGTCCGCCGCGCTTGTTGACGTCGGTGTCGTAGCCTTCGGGCAGGCTGGTGATGAATTCGTGGGCCCCCACGGCGACTGCAGCGGCTTCGATCTCTTGGCGGGATGCTTCAGGGCGGCCCAGCGCGATGTTGTCCGCTACTGATCCGCTGAACAGGAATGCTTCCTGGGTCACCATCACCACCGCTCGGCGCAGGTCTGCGGTGGACAAGTCCCTGAGATCGATGCCGTCCAGGGTGATGGCCCCGGACGTGACGTCGTAGAAGCGTGCCACGAGCTTGGCCAAGGTGGATTTGCCGGCGCCCGTTTGGCCCACCAAGGCAACGGTCTGCCCGGCTGGGATGTGCAGGTCCATCGTGGGAACCACTACCTGGCCGTCGCCGTACCCGAACTCCACGGACTTGAAATCGATCTCACCGCGCGAGCTTTTCAAGGGCACCGGGGTCTTGGGCGGACGGACCGTGGGAACTTCCTCAAGGAGGCCGGACACCTTTTCCAATGCAGCCTGCGCGCTCTGGAACGAGTTGTAGAACATGGCCATCTGGTCCACCGGCTGGAAGAAGCGCTTGGTGGACAGGATCAGGGCCAGCAGGACACCGACGGCGAGGTCACCGCTGAGCACACGGAAGCCTCCGAAGAGCAGGACCACAGCAACGCACACGTTCCCGATCAGCACCAGGCCGGGCTGGAAAATTCCGTTCAGGTTGATGGAGCGGACGGTGTTCTTGCGGTAGTCCTCGGCCAACTCCCCGTAGCGGCCGGCATTCTCGCGCTCCTTGCGGAATGCCTTCACGGCGCGGATTCCGGTCATGGTCTCCACGAAGTGCACGATCAGGCGCGCGGACACCACCCGGGATTCGCGGAAGGCGATCTGCGAGTGCTTTTGGTACCAGCGAGCCAGGAAGAACATAGGGACGCCTGCCGCCAGCATGATCAGGCCGCTCCGCCAATCCAAGGCAAACACCGTGATGGCGGTGAACAGCATGAAGAGCATGCCGGAGGCCAGGGAGCTCACGCCCGAGTCCAGGAGTTCACGCAGGGCCTCAAGGTCTGAGGTCTGGCGGGCGATGATCCGACCCGACGTGTATTTCTCGTGGAACTCCAGGCTCAACCGCTGCGTGTGCCGGAAGACGCGGAGCCTCAGGTCCAGGAGCATGGCCTGGCTCAGCCGTGCCGTGGACGTCACGTACAGCGCGGTCATTCCTGCTGTAGCGATAGCAGCCGCCAGATACAGGGCGCCCGACAGGACCAGGGGGCCGTTGTTACCCGCCTGCAGCGCTGGCAGGGCGTTGTCGATCCCAAAGGCGATCAGGGCAGGTCCGGCAACCCTGGTGAGCTGCGAGACCACCACCATCACGATGGTCAACCAGAAACGCAACCGCACCGGGCGAATGAGCGAGGCAAGCAAGGTGAGTGACCGGCGTCGTACGGCTTTGCTGTCTGCTTTGGTGAGGAGCGTGTTGTCCTCGTTGGCCGTTCCAAATGTTGTGGCACTCACCGGCGGGCCTCCTCGGCTTCTTCGAGCTCGTCCAATTCGGTATCCAGATCCTTTGGACCAGCGTCCAGGCTGGCGATGACGTACCGGTAGTGATCGTTTTCGGCCAACAGTTCCGTGTGGGTCCCGACGGCGGTGATGGTTCCGTTTTCAAGCAAAGCGACGCGATCCGCCAAAGCCACCGTGGACGGGCGGTGCGCGACGATCAGGGTGGTGGTTTCGCGGAGGACCTCGCGCAAGCGGGCCTCAACGCGTTCTTCCGTATTCACGTCCAAGGCAGAGAGGGGATCGTCAAGCACCAGGACTCCCGGCTTGGCCGCGATGGCACGGGCCAAAGCGATACGTTGCCGCTGGCCACCAGACAGGCTCAGCCCCTCCTCGCCGATGAGGGTGTCCACGCCATCCGGCAACGAGTAGGCGAAGTGTGCCTGCGCCACGTCCAATGCTTCGTCCAGGGCAGCGTCGCTGGGATCCGGAGCTCCCAGGAGGACGTTGTCCCGCACCGAGCTGGAGAACAACGTGGTGTCCTCGAACGCGACGGCCACGATCCTCCGGAGCTCTTCGATGTCGTAATCGCGCACGTCCACGCCGTCAATCGTCACGGCACCTTCTGTGACGTCGTACAGGCGGGGGACCAGCTGGAGCAGAGCACTCTTGCCGCTGCCGGTGATGCCCACCAGGGCCATGGTCTCGCCGGGACGGATATCAAGGGTGATGTCGTGCAGGAGGGTCCCGCCGTCGTCGAACCCGAAACCAGCGTGCTCAAAGCGCAAGGCGCCTTTGGCCGTTTCCGGCACCGTGGCGTGATCCGGCGACGTGATGGTGTTCTGGGTATCCATGACCTCAAAATGGCGGTCCAGCGCAGTTTTGGCCGTCAGGGCCATGGCCAGGAGCATGCCGGAGAATTCCACCGGCGTGGCCACTACCGCTGCGGTGGCGAAGAAAGCCACCAGCGAGCCGATGCTCAGCTGGCCGCTGGAGGCCAGCATGATGCCCACCACCAGGCCTACGCCCAGCGCCAATTCCGGCAGCAAAGTAACCACCAACGTGAAGCTGGCCTGCTGTTTGGCCTTCGCGATCTCGGTCTGACGGAGTTCCTCCGCCTGGCCGTTGAAGTTTTCCAGAGCCTCGCGGCTGCGGCCGAAAGCCTTCAGGACGCGGATGCCATGGACTGACTCTTCAACGGTGGTGGCGAGGTCACCAGCCTGGTCCTGGCTGAGGCGCGCCACCAGGCTGAAGCGGCGACGGAAACGGAAGGAACTGATCATGATCGGCACGGCCGCGCCCAGGAAAATGAGCGCCAATTGCCAGCTCATGGAGAACATCACCCCAACCCCGATGATGACTGTCAGGGTGGTGACCACCAGCATGATCGCGCCAAACGCCATCCAGCGGCGAAGGAAGCTCAGGTCCGTCATGGCCCGCGAGAGCAGTTGGCCCGAGCCCCAGCGGTCGTGGAACGCGACGGTGAGCTGTTGCAGGTGCCCATAAAGAGTGACGCGCATCCGGGTCTCAACCGTTGTGGCGGGGTTGATCACAAACTGGCGACGCAAGGCCACCAGCCCCGCCTCAGCGACGCCCAGGGCAAGAATCACGACGGCGGCAATCCAGACTGCTTCCGTGGAACCGCCCGGTTGCAGAGAGTTGTTAACCAGGACCCGCAATACCTGTGGGATGGTCAGCGCAACAATGCTGGCGAGCAGGGCACAGATCAGGCCCATGAACAGGCGGGGGAGGATGGGCCGCACGTGAGGGTACAGGCGGCCGACGGAGGTGAAAAATGACGTTTGCTTGGACATGCCCGCTTCTCAACAGCTGGATCTTCAGGTGGTGCGGAGGTAGTTTCCCGTAGCAACTACCCTATGCCATGGCGTGATTCGTTTCACAGGACTACGCAACGTAGGTGAAATGTTTGACCCAGTTATTGAGGATCGTAATGATTGCTCCGTGTTTAGCCGCGTGCCGTGAGCGTGAGCAGTACTGCTTCCGGGCGGCAAGCGATGCGGACCGGGGCGAAGCGCGAGGTGCCGATGCCGCCCGAGACGTTCACCGGCGTCGTAAAGCTGTCGCTTTCCCAGTCGTGGAGGCCCCTGGCGCGCCACGTGGGGAGGTCGCAGTTGGCGACCAGGGCTCCGTAACCGGGGATGCAGATTTGGCCACCGTGGGTGTGGCCGGCCAGGATCAGGTCTGCCCCAGCTTCGGTGAAGTGGTCCAGTACTCGCTGGTACGGAGCGTGGATCACAGCGACTTTGAGATGCGGCCGTGCGTCCTGATTCACGGTGCCGCGGGGCCAGCCCGCGTAGCGTTCCCGTTTGAGGTGGGGATCATCGATGCCGGAGAAATCGAAACGGAGCCCATTCAACACCACAGACTGGGCCCGGTTGGTGAGGTCAATCCAGCCGCCCATGCCGAACGCTGACCGGAGCTTGGGCCAGTCGAGCTTGATGGGTTCGGTCTTTAGCTGCGAAGGCCCCCGGAAATATCCGGCAGGGTTCTTGATCCGCGGCGCGTAGTAGTCGTTGGATCCCGGCACGAAGACGCCTGGGAACTCCATCAGGGGACGTAGCGCCTGAACTAATGGATCGATGGCCTTCGCGTGGCTGAGGTTGTCGCCTGTGTTGACCACAAGGTCAGGTTTCAGATCGGCAAGTGACTGGAGCCACTGGGCCTTCTTGTCCTGGCCCGGGACGAAGTGGATATCGCTCAGGTGCAGGACACGAAACGGATCAGAACCTTCGGGAAGGATGGGGAGCGTCTCGTGGCGGACCTCGAACTGGTCCTTCTCCCACCAGCCGTAGGCAGCTGCCGCAGCACCTGCCGTTGCGCCCACGGCTGTAGTGACGGCGAAACCGCGCCCGATGGTGCGGACGCGGTTTGCCAGTGAATCACGGAAGGACACGTTTAGTCCTTATCGTTGTTGCCGTTGCCGTTATTGCCATTGTTTCCATTGCCGCTGTTTTCGGTGGACGGCGCCGGGTTCTGCGTGGTGGGAGCCGGCGTGGTGTTCCGTTGCGGGGCTGCCGTACCCAGCAGGTTGGACGGCGGCTGCTGGAACGGGTTTGTCCCGTAGGCCGGCGCAACTGACAGCATGTAGTTGGTGAACTGCGGACCGGCAATCATGTAACCGTCAATGGACTGGTAGAACTTGCCGTTGACAGTCAGGTTGCGGCCGGGCCGGAGCTGATCACCGAGCGGGTCACCGAACCAGGACGCTGTCGCCAAACCCGTGGTGTAGCCAACAACCCACGTGGAACCGTTGGAGTCGTTGGTACCGGTCTTCGCGGCGACCGGGAAGTTATTCCGGGTGGACAGCGCCGGGCGGATCAATGAACCCGAGCCTGCGTTCAGTACTTCCTGCATGGCATACGCGACACCCCGGGCAACTTCGGGCTTTACCGCATCCTTGCAGTTGGAGGACTGGGCGGGCAGCTCAGCGCCCGACTGGTCCTTGACCGATGTGATGGCAATCGGCTCGCAGTACTTGCCGTCAGCGGCGAAGGTGGCGAAAGCAGCAGCCATGGTCAGCGGGGCAGTCTGGGTGGCGCCGATCAGGTTGGACAACGTGGTCATGGTGACCTTGGGGTTCGGATCAGTGACCTTGCCCGTTTCGTCGCGGACCGGGAGTCCGCCGTGGATACCGGTGGCATCAACGATCCCCTGGATGCCACAGAGGTCCACCTGGGATGCCGAAGCAAACGTCGCGGTGTTGATGGAGTTCATGAGGCCGTACAAGACGGTCATGTTTCGGTAGTAACCCTCATCAGAGTTCTGGAGGTCGAAACTTCCTGGCACGCTCTTGTCGTAGAAACCATTTACCGGGGTGGGGCAGGTATTGCGCCACGGGAAATTCTGTTGATACGTCCGCCGGGAAGCGTTGATGGTGGTGTTCATTGACTTGCCCTCGTTCAGCCACTGGGCGAACGTGAACGGTTTCATCGTTGAGCCCGGCTGGAAGCCACCAATGCCGTTGAGGTCATTGCCATTGGCGTCGAGCACATCGACATTGAAGTTCTGGGTCTGATCGAACTTGCCCTCTTGAGGGAGCCACACGGTGTTCTGGGCCATGCTGACGATCTGGCCTGTACCCGGCTGGACAGACGTGATGGACGCGCCCCACTTGTCCGGATTGGCACCCGCCGTGGCATCAACCTGCTGCTGGGCAACGGTCTGGGCGGTCGGATCGAGAGTGGTCTGGATGGTGAGGCCGCCACGCTGGACGCGCTTGATGCGCTCTTCCGTGGTGTCGCCATACGCCGGGTTGTTGAAGAGAAGGTGCAGGACGTAGTCGCAGAAGTACGGAGCCATGGTGGCGTAGGCACAACCCTGACGGGCCGGCGTGACCTTCGTGGTGACCGGGGTAGCTACGGCTTCGTCGTACTCAGCCTGGGTAATCTTGCCCTGGTTTACCATGGCTGCGAGGACAAGGTCGCGGCGCTTCTGCGCGTTGTCCGGGTTCGCAATGGGATCGAAAGCCGAAGGGCTGTTCACCAGCCCGGCCAGGAGGGCAGCCTGCGGAAGCGTCAGGTCCTTCGCCGTGGTGCTGAAGAAGAACTTGGATGCGGCTTCGATTCCGTAAGCGTCACGGTTGAAGAACACGATGTTGAGGTAGCCCTCAAGGATCTGCTCCTTGGAGAACTTCTTTTCCAAGGCGATGGCAAGCTTCATTTCGCGGAGCTTGTCGCCCACGCCCTTGCCGCCACCGTTGAGCTTGACATCTTCTTCCCTGTCAGCAGCCACCAGTGACTCGTTGATGACGTTGTTGACGTACTGCTGCGTAATGGTGGAAGCGCCCTGCTTGTTTCCGCGGGCGGTGCTCACGATGGCTCGCATGATGCCGGTGGTGTCAATGCCGCCGTGCTCGTAGAAACGGCTGTCTTCGATCGCGATGACAGCGTCCTTGATGAAGGGGCTCATCGAATCCAGCGGAACCTTGGTCCGGTTCTCCGCATAGATCGAGGCGATCGGCGAACCGTCCTTCGCCAGGATCGTTGTGTTCTGACTGGGCGGATCCACCTGGAGTTCCGCCGGCAGAGTGTCAAAGAACTGGATTGAACCACTGGCGGCACTGCCCGAAACGGCGGCCGCGGGGACCAAAAGGCCCGCCACGAGGACGCCACAAATCGCGCTCACACCAAGGAAGCCTAGAATCTTTCCGAGGGTGGTGGCAGTGTCGAATAGTGGGTTCTTGCGAGTCACCATGTTTTCCACTTTACCGGCAAGGGCTAGGCTTTCTGTCATGACCAAATGGGAGTACGCCACGATTCCGCTCATTATTCACGCCACGAAGCAGATCCTGGACCAGTGGGGCGAAGACGGCTGGGAGCTTGTCCAGGTCGTCGGTGGCCCCGATGGCAAAGGCCTTGTTGCATACCTGAAGAGGGAGAAGCAGTAACCATGACCACCCCCGCAGAAACCACGTCTCCCGCGGAATCCGGCGCCCCCACATCAGCTGTGGAGCAGCGCTTGGCTGAGCTCGGGCTGACCCTCCCTGAGGTCGCCGCGCCGGTGGCTGACTACGTGCCGGCCATCGTGTCCGGCAACTACGTTTACACGTCCGGACAGTTGCCTTTTATTAACGGCAAACTCGAAGCTACGGGCAAGGTCTCCCTCGGCGAATTGGGCACCTCCGACGAGCCCACCGTTGATCCCGAGGACGCCAAGCGCTACGCCGCGATCTGCGCCATCAACGCCCTCGCCGCAGTCAAGAGCGTCATTGGCGATCTGGACCGCGTCACCCGCATCGTGAAAGTTGTCGGTTTCGTCTCCTCTGAACCCACCTTCACCGGCCAGCCCGGCGTCATCAACGGTGCATCCGAACTCCTCGGCCAGGTCTTTGGCGACGCCGGCAAGCACGCACGCTCCGCCGTCGGCGTTTCTGTCCTGCCGCTCGACTCTCCTGTTGAAGTCGAGCTCATTGCTGAATTCAGCTAAGGAACCGGTTCACCCAATTGCCGCAGCTTGCCCGCCGCCTGTTTGTACTGCCCCCCGAACTCGAAGGGGCAGCACGGAACTGGCTTGAGCTCGGCGAGCGGACCCCCAGGGCCGCCCGCTATGCATCATCCGTAGTTCTTTTGCGCGACTCGCCCACCGGTTTGGAAACCTGGCTTGGCTACAGGCCAGGTTCCTCGCCGTTGGGCGTTGTCGCGTTCCCGGGCGGTTCCCTGGAAGCGTCCGACGACGACCCCGTAGGTTGGTTGGGCCCGTCGCCCCAGCAGTGGGCCGAGCACATGGGAACAGACGACGTCGGACTTGCCCGCCGCCACGTGGTGGGTGCCATCCGCGAACTCTTCGAAGAAACCGGAGTCCTGCTCGCCGGCCCCGATGCGACATCCACTGTTGAGTCGAACTCCACGGTGGATTGGATGCGCGCCCGTGAAGCCGTGGCCGCACAGGAGAAGTCCTTCACAGAGATGCTCTCCAAGCGTGGCCTCTCCCTCCGCACTGACCTTCTGAAGCCCCTGGTTAACTGGCTCAGCCCGGACTTTGCGCACACCCGTTTCAACACGCGATACTTCGCCGCGACAGTCCCGGTGAACCAGCAGCCCAGCATCCTCGGAAGCAAAGGCGTGTGGGGCCGCTGGGTGACCGCAGCGGAAGCCATCGCCCTCCGGGACACCCCGGCGCTCGGCGACGAGGTAGCCCAACAAAACACCGTCGGACTCACCCTGGGGCAACTCCTGGTTCCCGGCTCCGAAATCATGCTCGAAAAAATGGCTGCTTCCAACGGTTGCATCGCCTACCTGAGCTACAAGCGGAAAGCGCACGTGTACCAGGCGAAACTCATTGACGAGGGCGGAATCCTCATGCTCGAGGTCGAAGCTGCCAGGACCGTAGCGGGCGAGCCGCAGCGGGAGCGCTGAGCGGGATCGCTCTCTCACCGATCGTCGGTTGTGGGGGATCGCTCTCTCACCGATGGTTGGTTGTGGGGATTCGCTCTCTCACCGATGGTTGGTTGTGGGGGATCGCTCTCTCACCGATGAAGGCATGGAACGCAAAAAAGCCGCCCCGGTTTGCCGGGGCGGCTTTTCTGTTGGCTGTTTAGCGCGAACGCTGGCGGAGGCGCTGCATGTCCAGGATGACCACGGCACGGGCTTCCAGGCGGAGCCATCCGCGCTGAACGAACTCGGCCAGTGCCTTGTTCACGGTTTCGCGGGAAGCGCCCACCAGCTGGGCCAGTTCTTCCTGTGTCAGTTCGTGGGCAACCAGGACGCCGTCGGTAGCCGGACGACCGAAACGGTCTGCCAGATCCAGAAGAGCCTTGGCAACACGGCCCGGAACGTCCGAGAAGACGAGGTCAGACAGTGAATCGTTGGTGCGGCGGAGGCGGCGGGCCAGGGCCTGCAGCAGCTGCGCCGAAACCTCGGGGCGCGTGCGGAGCAGCGCGTTGAGGCTTTCGTTCTTGAGGCCGGCCAGGCGGGTCTCCGAGACGGCGGTGGCCGTGGCGGTGCGCGGGCTGGGGTCGAACAGGGCCATCTCGCCGAAGAGCTCGCCCGGGCCGAGGATGGCCAGCAGGGACTCGCGGCCATCGGGGGAGGTGCGGCCGAGCTTCACCTTGCCGGAAACGATGAAGTAGAGCTGGTCACCCTGGTCGCCTTCGCGGAACACCGATGCCCCACGTGAGAGGTCCACCTCGGTGAGTTCGTCCGTCAGCAAGCGGAATGCGTCGTCGTCAAGGGTGGCGAAGAGGGGTGCGCGGCGCAATACCTCGATGTCCATGAAATCTCCTGAATATAAGTTTCGGTCGTGGCGCTCCAGCCATTGTTTCAGAATTTTTGGGCTTCTGTGACGTACTTGGCACGTGAAACGCTGAAACGACGCGGGTTTAAGGCGATCCAAGGCCTGTTGGCGGCCCTCAAACGGGTATTAAGCAGCTCCGGATCGTGACCGGACTAACGGTTTGCTGTCAGGGTCAACATCTAGAATTGGCGCTACCCGGCTATGAGGAGCATTGGTGTTTGGCTTGACGATATTGGATTTGGCATTGATCTTGATGCTGCTGTCCTACCTGATCTATGGCCTGCGCAACGGCTTTATGGTCACATTGGGTGGAATTGCCGGATTTGTGGTCGGAGCCATCGCGGCTTTCGTCGCCGTTCCCTTGGTCAGCGGTTGGGTGACCGACAGCGGCTGGAGGCTGACCGCCACGGTGGGCGCCGCCGTCGTGCTTATCGCCCTGGGCCATGGGCTGGGAACCATGATCGGACGCAAAATCCGCCACGCTGTGCGGATCAAGCCGCTGCACGCGGTGGACAGGCTGATCGGCGGCGTGGTGAGCGTGGTGGTGGCTGCGCTGGTGATGTCCATGCTGGCGTTCAGCATCAGTTCGCTGGGTGTGCCGTTTGTTTCGCAGCAATTGGCCGAGTCCCGTGTGATCCGCTATATCGACAACATCACGCCCACGCCCGTCAAGAGCACAATGGCGCAGCTGCGGTCCACTGTGATTGGTGGAGGAATTCCCCAGCTCATCGAGGGCATCGGACCCGTGACGCCTGTGCCCGTACCCAACGAGTCGACCGATACTCCGGCGTTGAACCAAGCTGCCGAATCGGTCCTCAAAATTGCCGGAACCGCATTCGAATGTGGCCAGAACCAGACGGGCTCCGGATTCGTGGTCTCACCCGGGCGCGTCGTCACCAATGCCCACGTCGTGGCGGGCGTGTCGCAGCCTGTTGTGGAAGTTCCCGACGGCGGTGCGTTGCCGGGTCGGGTTGTCTACTTCGACTCCCAGCGGGACATCGCAGTTTTGGCCGTGGATGGCCTGCAGTCCAGCCCGCTTCCCCTCAGCGCCGACCTCCCGGCCGGTAGCCCGGCCGCGTTCGCCGGGTACCCGCACGGCGGTCCGTTCCAGTCGAAACCGGCCAGCGTGCAGGGAATTTCAACCATCCTGGTTCCGGACATTTATGGCAATAACCCGTCGCCGGAATTGGTTTACAAGCTGGCTGGTGACGTCCAGCCGGGCAACTCCGGTGGCCCGCTGCTGACCATGCAGGGAGAAGTGGCCGGCTTGATCTTCGCGAAGACCACCACCGATGCCGCCCTTGGCTTTGCCCTGACCATGGCGGACCTGGAGCCCGTCGCCGCGCAGGCTCCCGGCCTCAGCAGTCCGGTCTCGGCCGGTCAGTGCACCCGCAAGTAACGGACCCTCTCTCACCTTTGGGGGTGTTTCGGGGGACCCTCTCTCACCTTTGGGGGTGTTTCGGGGGACCCTCTCTCACCTTTGGGGGTGTTTCGGGGGACCCTCTCTCACATAGTGAGTGTTTTGCGCCGATGCTCTCTCACCTTTTGGGCGTGATTCCCGGACGCCCGGCTGCAGCTATAGATTGGGAGCCATGACTGAAGCCACCCCCGCCACCGAAGCTGGTCGCGGCACCATTCTTGTGATCAACGGCCCCAACTTGAACCTGCTGGGTACACGTGAGCCCGAAAAGTACGGCACGTCCACATTGGCCGATGTTGAGCAACTGGCCATGACCGCGGCAGTTGCCCATGGATTTACTGTGGACTGCGTTCAGTCCAACCACGAAGGAGATCTCCTCGACGCCATCCATGCAGCCCGAGGTACCGCCGTCGGGATTGTGATCAACGCCGGAGCCTACACACATACGTCGGTGGCTCTTCGCGACGCCTTGGCCGCCGTGCAGCTGCCCGCCGTCGAGGTTCACATCACCAACGTTCACCAGCGTGAAGAGTTTCGCCATCACTCGTACCTGTCGGGCGTCTGCACGGCGATCATCGTTGGAGCGGGAGTGCTCGGCTACAAATTGGCCATCGACTACCTGGCTGACGCGCTTTAAAGTGGCAGAGCGTTCCAGGGAGACCCTCGGAAGGTGAGAGAGGGTCTCCCGAAACGCGCCGAAAGGTGAGAGAGGATCTCCCGAAACGCGCCGGAAGGTGAGAGAGGGTCTCCCGAAACACGCCGAAAGGTGAGAGAGGGTCTCCCGAAACGCGCCGGAAGGTGAGAGAGGGTCTCCCGAAACGCGCCGGAAGGTGAGAGAGGGTCTCCCGAAACGCGCCGGAAGGTGAGAGAGGGTCTCCCGAACGCGCCGGAAGGTGAGAGAGGGTCTCCCGAAACGCGCCGGAAGGTGAGAGAGCGTCAGAGGGCAGTGAACCGCAGCACGATGGCGTGTTCCGGATGCATGACAGGCATTGGGAGCCCCACTTCGCCCAGGAACCGACCCGTTGCTGTTGCGCCGTTACCCAACCACGGCGCGGGCTTGGCTTCGATGAACGTGTGCCCGTAGTCGGCGTCTCCCGGCGACGGGAAGATCGCCTCCACCCGATAGGAACGGGACGGATCCAGTCCGGGAATTGCCACCCGTCCTACGTGCTCGGCAAACCCTGTGCGCGTCTTGACCACAGCGAAAAGTGCAGCCGTGGCACCTGCGGGCGTGCCGCCGTCGTGAGTGTCCGCCACAACGCCGTGCACCATCAGTGACTCGTCCGCCACATCGGCGCGGACCATTCGTCCACTGTGGATCAGACCTCGGTGTTCCTTGTACAAGTCAATGAAGCGCTTGAGTTCCTCCCGCTGGGCCCCCTTCACGGAGCGGACGTCCCACTCCATGCCGAAATGACCGAATAAGGCCGTGATGGCCCGGAACGAAAGATCGTGCGTGCGGGCCGTTGTGTGTGACGTGGTGGGACCGATGTGCCCGCCCACCAGTTCCGGCGGAACAACCATGCCGGTCCAGCGCTGAATGGTCTGACGCTCCAGAGCATCATTGCAGTCCGATGCCCATACACGGTCGGTCCGCTCGAGGATGCCGAGGTCCACCCGTCCGCCCCCTGAGGAGCAGCTCTCGATCTCAACGCCCGGGTGTGCCGTGCGGAGCGCATCGAAGAGCCTGTAGGCGGCCAGGGTTTGCTCATGGACCGAAGCGCGACCGGCGTGACCGTGCTCCAGAAGGTCGCGGTTCTGGTCCCATTTGAGGTAGCTGATGTTGTTTTCACGCAGGAGGGCGTCGATGCGCCCGTAAACGTAGTTCCAGGCCTCCGGATTGACGAGGTCGATCACGTGCTGCTGCCGCCATTCCAGGGGCAGGCGGCCACCGTCCTTGTGCGAAACAGCAGAAGGTCCCACGATCCATTCGGGATGCGCCCGGGCAATGTCGGAGTCAAGGTTAATCATTTCCGGCTCCACCCACAGCCCGAACTCCATGCCGCGTGATGTCACGGCGTTGATGAGCGGTGTCAGGCCGGAGGGCCAGACGGTCTGGTCCACGTACCAGTCGCCCAACCCGGCGTGATCGTCACGGCGCCCGCGGAACCAGCCGTCGTCCAGCACGAAACGTTCAACGCCCAGGTCCGCGGCGGACTCGGCCAGCTCGGTCAGGGTTTCCAGATTGTGGTCAAAATAGACCGCTTCCCAGGTGTTGAGGACCACTGGGCGAGGCGTGCTGATGTGGTGCGGGCGCGCACGGAACCAGCTGTAAAACGCCTCGGTGATGCCATCCAGGCCGCGGTCGGAGTATGCCGCGAACAGCGCAGGAGTGGTGTAGCTGCCACCGGGTTGAAGCACCACCTCGGCGGGTCCCAGGAGTTCGGAGCCGCCGATCATGGTTCGCCCGTCCGCAACATTGTCCGCGAATTGCTCGTGGTTCCCGCTCCACGCCAGGTGGGTGGCCCAGACCTTGCCGTGACGGTTGCCAAAGCCTGCGGTGCCTGCGGCCAGCAGGAGAGAGGAGTCGTGTCCGGTGCGGCCATGGCGGCCGGTGCGGACCCAGGTTCCCTGCTGGATGGCGCGCCGTTGCGGGTGGCGTTCGCGGCACCAGCGGCCGGTGAGGTCCAAGAGTTCGACGGCGTCCGGCGCCACCGGGAGCATCGTTGCCAACTCGTCCAGTTGGAAAGGGGACGTACCGTCGTTGGTGGCCGTGTGCCGCAGTTCCAGGAGCCCGCCCGGGTGCAAGGTGAGGTTGCTGGTCACCGTGATGCCGGCGTCGGGATCCGACTGAAGCACGACGGCGGTGGTGCCGTCCGTCGTCGCACTCACCACGCGCAGGCGTACTGAGAAATCAAAGCCGGGTACGCCGTCGGTGAAGCGGTGGCCGCGAAGGCCGGAGCGGCCCTGCCATGACGACGATGCCTGCGGGAGAAGTCCGGCGGGGACGTTGGCGTCGATGGAAGACGGTCCGATGGGTTCGTTGAGGATGGCGAGGTCCGGGAGGGTGTCGCCCAGGTCGGCTCCCCAGTGGGATATCTCAGCCTCGCCGCGGTGTGTGCTGATCACCAGGCTGGTACCTGCGGAACGGAGATGGAGCGGGTGCATTGATGTGAGTCGCTTTCAGCTGGGTGGAGGTAGTTGTGGGGCCTGCTCTGCGTGCTTCGCGAAGGAAATGGCGCGCAGAGCAGGCCCCGCAACGGGAGGATCTACTTGAAGAGGTTGTTCACTTGGTCGTTGGCTTCGGTCAACGAGGAGGCAGGCTTCTTGCCGGAGATGACAGCATCCATGGCAGGCTTCATGATGCCGTCAACCTTGGCCGCCTTGTCAGCGATCGGGAAGAGGAACGTGGTTCCGTCCTTCACATGGGTGGTGAAGGCGGATACATCAGTGCCCTTGTCCGCAAAGGCCTTGGCAGCGATCTCGGAGGAGCTGGCGATGGCCGGGAATACTACAGCCTTGCTGGCAACCACGTCCTGGCATGCTGTGGAGCCCAGGTATTCAACCCACTTGACGCTGGCTCCGGGGTTCTTGGTGCCCGCCCAGATGGAATCGGCCAGGCCGTTGAACATGGAAGCGCGCTTGCCATCAGGGCCCTTGGGGGTGGGAGCGAAGGCCGTTTCGATCCCCTTGTAGGTCTGGTATTGCCCGATCAGCCAGTCCCCGTTGGTGTTGATGGCTGCCTTCCCGGCGCCGAAGCTGTCCGGCATGCTCGCACCCACCGTGGTTTCGAGCTTGGGCATGTAGCCCTTGTCCACCAGTCCGGCCCACCAGGCGATGGTCTCCTGGAAGCGGGGGTCGTCGTAGTTGAACTTACTGCCCCAGGGGTTCTTGTCAGTGGCGGTCCAGCCGGTGGTTGCCGTGAGGAAGCTCCACTCTGTCTGGCCTTGGCCCGAGCCGCTGCCCGTCAGACCCAGTCCGTAGGTGGCTACGTTGTTCTTGTCGAACCCGGCTTCGTCGCCCCGCTTGCCGTTCTTGTCCACGGTCAGGTGCGCGATGGTCTTCTCGTAGCTGCCGCCGTCTTTGGGATTCCAATCCAAGGTGGCCATCTGGTCCGCGGAGATCCCGGCGGCGTCCGTCATGGCCTTGTTGTAGAACAGTCCCACGGTGTCCCAGTCCTTCGGAAGCCCGTAGCGCTTGCCGTCCTGACCCACCCACAGCTCGGGGAGCCCCTTGGTGTACGCGTCCAGTTTGATGCCGTCCTTCTCCACGGCCTCGTCCAGGGACAGCAGCTGCTTCTTGGCGGCATACTCCGGGTACTTGGACAGATGGTTGGTGAACACGTCCGGGGCGGTGCCGGCCACGAAGCCATTGGTCAGGGTGGTCCAGTAGTCGTCCCAGCCGCGCTGGGTGATCTTGACCTTGATATCCGGGTTGGCCTTGGTGAAGTCGTTGGCGCATTGCTGGTAGGCGGGGAGCTGGTTGGCGTCCCACAGCCAGTAGTTGATTTCTCCCTTTGCTTCCGACGATGCGGGAGAGGAACCGCCACAGGCGGACAGGGTGAGGGCGATGGCGGCGGCAGCAGCGGCGACGCCGAGGGTTTTCTTCATAACGAACCTTTCACAGGGGGTGCGGGTTACTTGATTCCGGAGAATCCGATGGAGTTGACTACCTTCTTGCCGAAGGCGATGAACAGCAGGAAGATCGGGAGCGCGGCCACCAGTGTTCCGGCCATGAGCCCGGACCAATCCAGGGCGCCCTGCGGGGACTGGGACTTGAAGACGCTGAGGCCAACGGTGAGTACGCGGACGTTCTCGTCCTGGCCCACCAGCAGCGGCCAGAAGTACTCGTTCCACTGACCGATGAAGGTCAGCAGCACCAGCGTGGCGATGGGGGCTGCGGCGTTGGGAAGCACAATCTGGAAGAAGATGCGCAGGTGCTTGGCGCCGTCGAGCATTGCCGCTTCCTCAACCTCGCGGGACATGCTCAGGAAGAACTGGCGCAGGAAGAAGATGGCGAAGGGCGTCATGAACAGGAAGGGCAATGACATTCCGGCCATGGTGTTCAGTAGCCCGAGGTTCTTGATCATGAGGAAGTTGGGCAACGCCGTGAAGATCGGCGGGACCATCATGGTGGTCAGGAAGATTGCGAACACTTTGTTCCGGCCCGGCCAGCGCAACCGTGAAAAGGCGTAGGCGGCCATCGCACTGAAGAACACTTGGCCGGCTGTGGTGATGCTGGCGAAGATCACCGAGTTCCGGAGGTAGAGCCAAAAGTTGATCGCTGCGCCGGATCCGCCGTCAGCGATCGCTTCTTCGGTGGTCTGCAGGCCCAGGACGCGTTTGAAAGCGCCCCAGCTGAAGTCAGCCGGGAGGAGGTTTCCCGCGTTGGAGGCCAGCGCACTGTTACTGGACAGCGCCGTCCGCAGCATCCACAGGAACGGGGCAATGGTCACGGCGAGGGCGACGGCGACCAGCGCCCAGGCGCCGATGCGTCGCCAGTTGAGCGGCTTCTTGCGGTTGTTTCGAGGCAGGGTTGACGTAGTCATGGCAGTTCCTTAGTCCTTATCCGGCCTAGTCCAGGTCCGATTCATTGCCCTTGAGGAACTTCATTTGCACGAAGGCCACCAGGGCGAGAATGACGAACAGGATCACGGACAGGGCGGAGGCGTAGCCGAAATCGGATTCGCCGAAGGCTTTCTGGTAGATGTACATCTGGATCACGCGGGAGGCGTTGACGGGGCCGCCGTTGGTGGTCACGGCCACGGTGTCAAAGACCTGGAAGGAGCCGATCACGGTGACCACCAGCACGAGAACCAACACGGGGCGGAGCAGCGGCATGGTGACGCTCCAGAACGTCCGTGCCGGGGACGCGCCGTCGAGGTTTGCTACCTCGTAGAGGTGGTTGGGAATGGATTGAAGGCCGGCGAAGATCAGCAGGGCCGTGTAGCCCATGTGCCGCCAGACGTTCACGAAGGCGATGGTGGGGATGGCCCACTGCTCGCTGCCGAAGAAGGCGACGCGGGGGAGTCCCACCCAGCTCATCACTTCGTTGACGATGCCCAGCTGGTAGTCCAGCATCCAGAACCAGAGCAGGGCGACGATGACGTTGGCCACCAGGAACGGAAGCAGCAGAGCTCCGCGGATGAAGGTGGACTTGGCCACCCGGTGCATCAGCAAGGCCAGCCCAAGGGCGATGACTGTCTGAAAACCGATGTTGAGCGCTACGTACTGGAGGGTGACGCCCATGGCGTTCCAGAAGAGTTCGTCGGCGAAGATCGCGGTGTAGTTCTTGATCCCGATCCAGGTGGGTTCACCAAGGATGCTGTATTCGGTGAAGCTGAGGTAAATGCCACGAATGGTGGGGACCAGGAAAAACGCCACGAAGCCGATGAGGGCCGGGAAGATGAAGAAGAGGGCGATTTTCAGGTCGCCGAGGCGGCTGGTCATGCTGCGTTTGGCGGGTTGGTTTTTGTGTCCGTGATTCTTCCGTGGGCGTTCCGGTGCGCTCCCCGGGTGCTTGGTTAGCGTGGTCATCATCGACCCTTCCTGACTGTGATGCGAGTAACAATCTGGATAGGAATCTACACGAGTAGATTTGGATAGCGCAATAGCTTGCGGGAAATTTTGAGTCGAAATGTTCATTTCTGTTCTAACGGTTGACTCGTGTAGATCACGGTGGAAGACTCAGGTGGATCCCGTGAGGGCCATCACAACCAGCCGCCGGCGTGCGGCCTCAGGAAGGTAGACAATGACGTTTTCGATCGGCGTTGTGGGTGTCGGGCAGTTCGGCGGCCACTTTGCCCACTTGTTCAAGCTCCACCCCGGTGTCAGCGCGGTTTACGCCGTTGACGAGCTCCCCGAACGCGCCGCAACGGCACAGGAACGCTGGGGCCTGGATGGTGTGATGGGCAGCTTTGAGGACCTGTTGGAGTCCGACGTCGATGCTGTCGCCATCTTCACGCAGCGCTGGACTCACGGCCCCCTGGTAGAGCGGGCCTTGCGTGCTGGAAAGCACGTCTACTCAGCGGTGCCCATGGCCATATCCGAAGAGGAAATAGCCCGCATCATAGAGGCCGTCCGCGAGACGAAACTGGTCTACGCGATGGGGGAGACCAGCTATTACAACCCCGCCACGGTCTTCGCCCGCCAGCAGCACCAGGCAGGAAAATTCGGGCGGATCTTCTACACCGAAGGCGACTATGTCCACGACATGGACCTCGGCTTCTACGAGGCATACCAGTACAGCGGGGGAGAGCGCTGGAAGGAAACCGCGAGCTACCCGCCCATGCTTTATCCGACGCACGCAATCGGTGGCGTGCTGGGCGCAGTGCCTGGGCACGCTGTCAGCGTGAGCTGCATCGGCGTCAAGGACCACCGGGGCGACGGCGTCTTCGACAAGGACGTCAGCATGTTCGCCAACGACTTCTCCAACGCCACGGCACTGTTCGAAATGAACGACGGCGGTGCGATGCGCACCAATGAGATGCGCCGCGTCGGGTACCCCTCGCATATCCGGGAATCACGCTTCCGCTTCTTCGGCACCGAGGCCAGCTTTGAGCAACTTGCCACCACCACCGTGTGGCAGGACAAGGCCACCGTTGAAGACGTCTCGGAGCAGATGGAAACCAAACCGAGTATGTCAGCGGATGACCCCTCCTTGGCTGACGTAGCGCCGGAACTGCGCGATGCCTTCATCTCAGGCCTGGCGCCGGTGCATGATCAGTCCCGGTTGCCGCAGGAATTCCTCGGGGCGCCCAACGGACACGAAGGCAGCCACCAGTTCCTGGTGGACGATTTTGTCACCGCTGTGAACAACCGCACGCTCCCGCCGGTCAACGCCTGGGTGGCGGCGCGGTTTACTCTGCCCGGAATCATCGCCCACGAGTCTGCGCTTCGCGGCGGTGAGCGTCTTTCCATCCCTGACTTCGGTGATGCTCCTGCCGAGTAGCTAGCATTTACTCCATGACGACTACAGCTGTACAAACCCCGCGCGGCCCGGTCACACGCAAAGACGTGGCCCGGTACGCCGGGGTGAGTACCGCCGTCGTGAGTTATGTAGTGAATGGTGGACCGAAGAATGTTGCGCCGGCTACGGAAGCCAAAGTGCGCGATGCCATCCGTATCCTGGGATACCGCCCCAATGCTGCGGCGCGGGCACTGAAACTGGGCTCCAGCGAGACCATTGGTGTTGTGGTGCCGGACAACACCAATCCGTTCTTCACCCATCTGGCGCACGCAGTGGAAGAGGCGGCATCGGAATTGGGCTACGGGATGGTGCTCACCAACTCGGATGGAAGCCTGACCCGTGAGCGCAAGAACATCCGCACCCTGGCTGCGCGACAGGTGGACGGAGTGTTCCTGGCCAGTTGCGTCTTCGACCCCGATGTCACCGAGCTGGAAGCCTCGGAAATCCCGTCTGTTCTCCTGAACAACGCAGGATCGCCCCCGGGTTTCGCCAGTGTGGGCGTGGATCTGGAGTCCGGAGCGCGTGCGGCCGTGGAGCACCTGATCGGCCACGGTCACACGAACATCGGGCTGGCGATCGGCACCAATACCGGCAATCAACTTGACGGCCGTGAAGTGGGATGGCTGGGTTCTCTGCGCGACGCCGGCTTGCCCGACGGTCCCATGCTGCACAGCCCCTTCACCCGTCCCGGCGGGTACGAGGTGGGCAAACGCTTCCTCTCCATGGCCAACCCACCCACCGCGATCTTCGCCAGCAACGACATGCAGGCCATCGGCATCCTCCGGGCCCTCCACGAGGCCGGCGTTCGCGTCCCGGAAGACATGGCGTTGGTGTCCTTTGATGGTTCGCTGGACGCCGAATACAGCTGGCCCGCCCTGACCACGGTGGCGCAACCGGTCCAGGCAATGGCTCAGGCTGCCGTGCGGGCACTTGTAGGGAAGGGCCGCGGGGAGGACCTGCAACACCAGATCCTGCCTACCGAGCTGATCATCCGTCAGTCCTGCGGCTGCCCCTAGCACGCTCTCTCACCGATGTGCCGGTTTGGGGTGACGCTCTCTCACCCTTCTCCCGGCCGGTGAGAGAGCGTTGGGCGGGAGGGGTCGTTTGGTGAGAGAGCGTTGGGCGGGAGGGGTCGTTTGGTGAGAGAGCGTTGGGCGGGAGGTTTACGAGTCCATGCTGGCGTAGCGCTCCGGCCTGGCGAGCACCTGGCCAATCTGTGCGGTGCCCGCAGCGACGGCCAGCCGGACCAACAGGAAGCCTGCCGCGAACACTGCGCCGATAGTCAGGAACACTATGGGCCGGGTCAACAGCACGGCACCAGTCAGCGGGAGGACCAGCACAGCAGCTGCCGCCGCCGAGATTCCAGCCACCAGGAAGAGCGGCGACATCACGGCCTTGACCCTCGCCGCCACCATCAGTTTGCGGGGCATTCCAACCCGGTCCAACGCCACCAGCATTGAAGCGCGGTCCAGCACGGCCGCGGCTTGGTTCACCCCTGCCGAACACGCCACCATCAGGAACGAGCCAAGCAGCGTGATCATCACACCGGTGTTGATGTCCCGGACCAGCAGCGCGGTCTCATCCCCCGCGCTGCCACCCATGGTGTCGGCCACTGCCATGCCCACCCCAACGAAGACTCCCACGAAGCTGGTCATCGCGACGCCCCCAACTTGCCGCCACGATTCCTTGGGACTCTCCAGTACTGTCCGTGCTGCCAGCAGTTGCTCGGGTTTCCTGGCCCGCTTGAGCTGCGAGGACGCCCGCAACCGCAGGATCCAAGGACCCATGAGGTTCAACGCCAGCAGAGCAAGCCCGAAGCAACCGCCCATCACGGCGATGATCACAATGAACGCCCCAAAGCTGCTGAGCATCCCCATCGCCACCACTCCGATGACCACCACCACAGCCGCGATGAGTCCGCGAACCCAGTGAGCGCCGTCGGCCGCTTGCCTGGTTCTGACGCCCAGCGGGGTGACCACAACCTTGCGAAGCCCCAGCGCGGCACTCGCCGCAGCAAGGACACAGACGGCCAGCACGCAGCCGAGGATGGAGGGCACGGACAACCACGCGTGGCTCCCTATCGCCTGGCCCCGGAACTGGATGAGCCCCAGGAACGGCGCTGCGCAGGCGTAAAGTCCCGCGCCTGCCACCGCACCGACGGCCGCCAGAACGGTGGATTCAATGACGGTCATCCAGACGACTGTCGCGCTGTTGGCACCCAGCAGGCGCAAGGACGCCAAACGGTCATCACGACGGCGGGCCGCGAGCCGGGCGGCCGAGGCACCAAGCGTCAGCAGCGGGATGATCAGCAGGACCATCGCGACGACGGCCAAGGCTTGGTAAGTGCCTGCGATGTCGTCAGACCAGGACCAAAACACCTGCGACCCACCAGCCACCGTGAGCAGCAGCGCGGTGACCGTCCCGAAAGCCAGGATGGGCAACCCGGCGTCCCGAAGACCGGTTTCGCGAAAGCTGCTCCCGTTGCTGCGGGCGAGATAAGGAGTGAGGCGCAGGGCCAGGGAGAGGCTAGACATTGAAGGCACCCTTGAAGTTGGTGGCGGGAGCGGGCCGAACAGGAGAGCCAACTGCGCTGCCGTTGTCCGCTACGATCCGGCCGTCACGCAGTTCCACGACGCGTTGGCAGCGGGCTGCGACGTTGGGATCATGGGTGACCACCAGAAGCGTCCTGCCATTTGCGGCCACAGAGCGAAGCAGCACGTCCAAGACTTCGTTGGAGGTGGCCGAATCCAAGGCACCCGTGGGCTCGTCGGCGAAAACCACGCGGGCCCCGGTGACTTGGGCGCGGGCGATGGCGACGCGCTGGACCTGCCCCCCGGACAGTTCTCCCAGCCGCCGTTGTTCCATCCCGGCCAAGCCGAGGGCCCCAAGCCACTCCGCTGCCCTGGACTCCGAAGTGGCCCGGTCTGTGCCGTTCAGCATGAGCGCCAAAGCAACGTTCTCCACTGCCGTAAGTTCGGGCAGCAGCATGCCCTGCTGGAAGACGAAGCCAAACTCCTCACGCCGCAGCCGGGACAGCGCAGCATCTCCCAAGGTGTCCAGCCGCAGAGGCGACGAGGGAGTGTTCAAGGTGACGGTACCGGCGTCGGGCCTCAAAATTCCGGCGAGGCAGTGCAAGAGGGTGGTCTTACCGGAACCTGATGGGCCGACGATCGCAATGGATTCGCCGGCGCTGGCCAGGAAGTCGACGTGATCCAGGGCAATGCTGCCTGGATAGTGCTTGGTGAGCTGCTGGGCGTGGAGGATGGCGTTCATATATCCAGCATCCCCAAACCGCCCCTGCCGCGGCGTCAGTCCGCTGGTTGAACTCTGCGGACCGGGCTCCACCCAAGGTATGAGAGTTTACGCCTCCGCGATCCTCAGCTTGGCAACATTCTCGGCCAGCACGCGGCGGGCATCCTCACCCAGGAGCGAATCCGTGATGAGTTCGTCGGCCTCTTCCAGCTGCGCGATCGAGGCGATTCCCACCACTCCCCACTTGCTGTGGTCGGCCAGGATTACTGTGCTCCGGGCGGACGTCATGAAGGCGCGGTTGGTTTCGGCTTCCAGCAGGTTGGGGGTGGTGAACCCGGCGTGGGCGTCCATGCCATGGACACCCAGGAACAGGACGTCCAGGTGGAGCTGCTTCAGCGAGGACGTGGCTATGGGACCCACCAACGCGTCCGACGGTGTCCGCTCGCCTCCGATCAGGATCACAGTGGACCCGAAGCGTGCCGGGCCGGAAGAGGCGCCGTGATGGAACAGGTCCGCGATCCGCACGGAGTTGGTGACCACGGTGATGCGCGGCCCATTGACGAGTTCCTTCGCCAAAGCCCAGGTGGTGGTGCCGGCACCGAGTCCGATCGCCATGCCTTCCTGGACCAAGGACGCGGCTTCCACCGCGATGGCGTGCTTCTCCGCGGGCAGCTGTGTCGACTTGAGTTCGAAACCGGGCTCGTGGGTGCTCGCATCGCCGGGAATCTTGGCTCCGCCGTGAATGCGCTCAACACGGCCGGCTTCCTCGAGCGCTTCGATGTCGCGGCGCACGGTCATGGGCGAGACTCCCAGCAGTTGCGCGAGGTCCGAGACCCGCACCACGCGTTCGCGCTGGACTGCGTCGATGATGGCGGAGTGGCGTGCTGCCTGAAGCATCAGGGCCTTTCTGGGAAACCTCGTCAAACATGGGGCTGAGTCTGGCTCCAGTCTAGGGCTGGAGGCTTCCGGAGCGCGGCAGGCCAAGCGCGGCGGCGTCATGCAACCGATTAAACGCACGACGACGCCGCTCGCCTCGGGAGGTGAGCGGCGCCGTCGGGAATTGCTTACTTGCGGAGCGATTCCGCAATCTGTTGCATGATGCCGGGGTCGGCCAGAGTGGTGGCGTCGCCAGTGTCGCGGCCCTCGGCGATGTCCTTGAGGAGGCGTCGGACGATCTTGCCGGACCGGGTTTTGGGAAGTTCCGGCACGATCAGCAGCTGTTTGGGCTTGGCGATCGGTCCGATTTCCTTGCCCACGTGGTTGCGCAGTTCCAGGACGGTTTCGTCGCCGTTGTTCACGGCGTCGCCGCGGAGGATCACGAAGGCGACGATCGCCTGGCCGGTGGTGTCGTCAGCGGCGCCCACCACCGCGGCTTCAGCGACGGACGGGTGGCTGACGAGGGCGGATTCGATTTCCGTGGTGGAAAGGCGGTGTCCGGAGACGTTCATGACGTCGTCCACACGGCCCAGGAGCCAGACGTCGCCGTCTTCGTCCTTCTTGGCGCCGTCGCCGGCAAAGTACATGGCCTCGAAACGGGACCAGTAGGTGTCCTTGAAGCGTTCCGGGTCGCCCCAGATGCCGCGGAGCATGGAGGGCCAGGGTTCGCGGACCACCAGGTAGCCGCCTTCGCCGTTGGCGACGGACTCGCCGGCCTCGTCCACGACGTCCACGGCGATGCCGGGCAGCGGGACCTGGGCGGAGCCGGGCTTGGTGGAGGTGACACCCGGCAGTGGGGCGATCATCTGGGCACCGGTTTCGGTCTGCCACCAGGTGTCCACGATCGGTGCGGGGTGTTCCTTCTTTTCGCCGTTCTTGCCGGCATTGGCGCCGATGACGTCGCGGTACCACATCCACGCTTCGGGGTTGATGGATTCGCCCACCGAGCCGAGCACACGGATGGAGGAAAGATCGTACTTGTCCGGGATGTCCCGGCCCCACTTCATGAACGTCCGGATCGCGGTGGGGGCGGTGTAGAGGATGGAGACCTTGTACTTCTCCACAATTTCCCACCAGCGGCCCTGGTGCGGGGAGTCCGGGGTGCCTTCGTACATGACCTGGGTGGCGCCGTTGATGAGCGGCGCGTAGGCGACGTAGGAGTGGCCGGTGACCCATCCGACGTCGGCGGTGCACCAGTACACGTCCGTTTCGGGGTGGAGGTCGAACACGGCCTTGTGCGTGTAAGCGCCCTGGGTGAGGTAGCCGCCGGTGGTGTGCAGGATGCCCTTGGGCTTGCCGGTGGTGCCGGAGGTGTAGAGGATGAACAGCGGGTGCTCGGAGTCATGCCCGACGGCGGTGTGCTCGGTATCTGCCTTGTCTACAGTGTCGCTCCACCAAAGGTCGCGGCCTTCCACCCAGTTGACGTCCTCGCCGTTGCGCTTGACCACCACCACGTTCTGGACGGTGTGACCCTCGTTACTGAGGGCTTCGTCCACGGCCGGCTTCAGGGCGCTGGGCTTGCCACGGCGGTAGGTGCCATCGGCGGTGACCACGAGCTTGGCTTCTGCGTCCTCAATCCGGGAGCGCAGGGCGTCGGCGGAGAAACCACCGAAGACCACCGAGTGCACGGCGCCGATCCTGGCGCAGGCAAGGAGCGTGATGACGGCCTCAGGGATCATGGGCAGGTACACGGCCACGCGGTCGCCCTTGGCTACACCGAGTGACTCGAAGGCGTTCGCGGCCTTCTTGACCTCTTCGGTCAGCTGCGCGTACGTGTAGGTGCGGGTGTCGCCGGGCTCGCCCTCGAAGTAGATGGCGACGCGATCGCCCAGGCCGTTCTCCACATGGCGGTCCAGGGCGTTGTACGCAGCGTTGACCTCGCCGCCCACGAACCACTTGGCGAACGGCGGGTTGGACCAATCAAGGGCTTCGGTGAAGTCCTTGTCCCAGGTGAGCAGTTCTCGGGCCTGCTTGGCCCAGAATGCGGGACGGTCCGCTTCTGCCTCTTGATAGGCGTCCGCACTGGTCACGGCGGCGGCGGCAAACTCTGCCGAGGGCGCGAACTTACGGTTCTCGTGGAGGAGGTTTTCAAGCGCCTCGACGTGTGGTGCCTGACCGTTCTGAGCCGTTGAAGCTGCAGCGGTGGCCGTGGATCCGGTGGTGTCCTGGGACATGGTGAACCTCATCATTCATCGATCTTTGCTGCGCGGATCCTGCCATCAGGTCCACCCCTCACGCCGTCTTCGAGCGTCGAGCGGGACCAGCTGGAGGTCCGCAGAGTGCTGTCCGCCATCAACACTATCGCTTTGAGAGGTCCTACGTGTGCGTGGTCACAAATGCGGCCGTGAGCGGCGCGGATTTAGCGCCGAATGGCGGTTTGGGCGGTGGGGAACCGCTTACATGACGACGACGGCCCTTCACTTGCCGCCGATGGTCCGCATCCCCTTGGCCCCTTTCTGTAAGGGACCTTGGAGTTTGCTGTGGGCGAAGCCGTATGGTCGTTTTCAGCTAGAACCCTGTCAGTGGGGTGGCATAGGCTGAATAAGTCTTGGGACGCATCGTCAGGTGTGTCCGGTACTCCACGGAATCCCGTGGTGATCACCGGTCCGGACTGTCCAAGGCGCCGCCGTACGAAGGAGAAATAGATGAACCAGCTGAGCCCAGGCCCGCACGACTCACAACCGACGGGACCGGACACCACGGCTGGCACGGCCACCCCTCACGACGGTGGCACCACGGCGGATAATGCGCCGAACACGTCCGGTACTTCCGGGAAGAACGCCACCAGTGCACACGATGCCGCCAAGTACGACGCCGTTGCGGGGCCTTTCACCATCCGGGACCTCACGGTCTTTGGTTCCACGCTCCTGATGTTCATCGCGTCCCTGCTGCCGATGTTCGGGGAACGCTACAACCTCTGGAATCTCGGAAGCCTGTTCTTCCTCCTTCTGGGCATCATCCTGCCGGTGGTTGTGGTGGCGCTCTTCGTTGCCCGCCGGTTGCAGCCCGGCACTATCGTCAGGATAGGTTCTCTGTCCGTTGACCAGTTCGCGTCCGTGACGGCGTCTTTCGCCTTCCCCTTGTTCTTCCTCACCATCGCCAACTCGTTCAATGGCGGCGTGCTGTTGGGGTTGCTCGGCTCTGTGGGCCTCTTGGCCGCGACGGTGCTGGCACCGCATCTTCCATGGCTCTCCGCCGACTTCAAGGGGCGTGCTGAAACGCCGGCCCATGTTGTGGCCCGCGAAGCCGCAGTCCCCAGCCGCAAGCCAGCCGCTCCCAAGGCGCCCAAGGCTCCGAAAGCACCTAAAGCTGGTGCCGCTGATTCCACCCCTGGCTTCCAAGGATCCGCTGCCGGATATCAGGCACCGGCAGGCCCTGCTGCTTCTTCCTCTTCGGTTCCCGGAGTGCCGTCCGGTGCCTCTACCGGTTCAAGCCCCTTTGCCCCGCCGGCCTCTTACGGAACCACGCCGCCGCAGGCACCCCAGGCACCCGCCGTCGTGGGTTCACCTGACACCAAGCAGGCTCAATCCGGTGTTCCCGCAACTGCGGCTACAGCTGCTCCGGTTGCACCCCGGAAGGAGGAACCGGTGAAGAGCGCGGATGCTGAAAAATCCCCGGCCGCGGCTGCCGGGCCTGCCACGACGCAGCACTCAACCCAGGCTCCCAAGGAACCGGCCGCGCAGCAGCCTGCAGCGCAGCAACCGGCCGCCCAGCAGCCGTGGGCTGCCACCATGGCCACGCCCATTGTTTCTGGTGACACCCGCAAGGTGAGCGATTCCATCGGAGCCACCGTGGACCCCGCCAGCCGGCCGGACGAATCCGATGCACCGGCGTATGAGGCGTTCTGGTTCGCCGTCGCCCAGCCCCGGACTGCCTACGACGAACAAACCGGCGCTCCGTCCTTCACCATCGAACCCGGCGGTTGGGTGCTCGCTTTGGAGGACCGTGGACACGAGTTCCTGGTCCAGGATACTGACGGCAAGGTTGGGGTCCTCCGGGAGCTCAGCAACATCGAACGCGGCTAAGCAGGGACATCGTGGCCATCGCTGAAGCTGGTTCGTTGCTCGCACTCAAACGCCGGGCCCGCAAGATCAACAGGGTTCTTGCGGAGAAGTATCCGTATGCGCACGCCGAGTTGGATTTCCGGAACCCGTTTGAGCTTGTGGTGGCCACGGTGCTCTCTGCGCAGACCACGGATGTACTGGTCAACCAGGTCACCAAGATCCTCTTCGCCCGCTATCCGGATGCGCGGTCGTTGGCTGAGGCAGACCCCGTGGAGCTTGAGGCCATTCTCCAGCCCACGGGCTTTTTCCGGGCCAAGGCCAGGAACGTGTTGGCCCTCAGCACCCGGCTGGTGGATGAGTACGACGGCGAGGTCCCAGGACGGCTCGAGGACCTGGTGACGCTCCCGGGCGTCGGTCGCAAGACCGCCAATGTAGTCCTGGGAAACGCGTTCGGTGTTCCCGGCATTACCGTGGACACCCACTTCGGACGGCTGGCCCGGCGCTTCGGGTGGACGGCTTCGGATGATCCCGTGAAGATCGAGTTCGATGTTGCGGAACTGTTCGAACCGAGGGACTGGACCATGCTTTCTCACCGCGTGGTGTTTCATGGACGCAGGGTTTGCCACTCCCGGAAGCCGGCCTGTGGTGCGTGCCCGGTTGCGAGCCTTTGCCCCAGTTACGGCGACGGCGAGACGGACCCCGTCAAGGCAGCCAAGCTGCTGAAGTACGAGCTCGCCCCCGGCAACGAGGCATTGCTGGAGAAGTTATTGGCCGAGACGCATCGGGCCGCGGAGATCCGGATGGAATCGCAAAGGAGGCCCGGGTGACCGCGCTTGAGGAGTTGTCCGCACTGGTTACCCGTTTCGAGGCCGGCGAACAGCAGCACTCGGCCCTGTGGGCCCAACTCCCCGTCAGCCCGGAAACCAACAGGGCGGCCGCTGTCCTGATGCTCTTTGGTGTGCTGGACAATATTCCTGCCGAGTCGGGCCGTCCCATCGCCCCTGCCGATCTTGATGTCCTGTTGCTTGAACGGGCGCACACCCTTGATGACCATCCGGGGCAGGTGGCTTTCCCTGGCGGTAGCGTGGACCCGGAAGACGAATCCGTTGTGGCAGCTGCGTTGCGTGAGGCAGTGGAAGAGACCGGGCTGGACGCAGCCGGCGTCCGGGTTCTTGGATCCATACCGGAGCTTGGCCTCATCCGCAGCAATTTCCGGGTGACGCCTGTGTTGGCCTGGTGGGATTCGCCGTCGCCGGTCCGGGTGGTGGATTATGCCGAATCTGCCCAGGTTTTCAGGGTTCCCGTGCGCGACCTCCTCGATCCGGTCA
Source organism: Arthrobacter sp. yr096 (assembly GCF_900108925.1). NCBI lineage: Bacteria > Bacillati > Actinomycetota > Actinomycetes > Micrococcales > Micrococcaceae > Arthrobacter > Arthrobacter sp. yr096. The sequence continues at coordinate 39,688 of NZ_FNYI01000001.1, forward strand.
ACCGCGTCACCGCCACCATTTCGCGGTTTGGGCGCACCTACTCCAGCCCTGGCTTCACCGTGAATGGCGTGCTGGTGTGGGGCTTTACCGGGATGGTCCTCAGCGGTCTCTTTGACGAACTCGGATGGACGGTTCCCTGGAACCGGAACAAGTTGCAGGACGTCGACCTTCAGTCGACCTCAGAAAAGGGGCGCCGGCAAGCCAGGTGAGGTTCACGCGGCCTTGCGTACCGACGTCGAACGGTCCACGATCAGTCCTGTCGCAGCGTTCTCCCGCACGGCGTTGATTCCGGCAATAACACCTTCGAGGTGTGCGAATGCGGGTGATTCCGCCACGACGGTTCCGTCCGCCGCGGTGAGCCGGAACCTGTATGTTTCTTCGTTGTCTTTCAGAATTTCGAACCTGCCAGCCATCGCTGCCCCCTTTTTTGATGCTTCCTTGCACACAAGTGCGGACCGGCAAACAATCCACACAGTGAAAGTATCCAGAACCGAGGGCGAACCAAAGTTACCAGGGGGTACCTGTCACGGACGGGTCATTCCGGCTCATATGGCGAGATATGACTGGATAGTCCGCAGTTTTGCTGCTATTTCGCCTTGTCATAAGAGTCGACGACGGCCACGCTCACCGGAAACTCCACCGGTATCCGCCCGAACATGAGTTCTTTCGCTGAAGCCGCAGAGTCTTCAATGGCCTGGATACAGGCGCCCACGGCGTCGTCGGGGGCATGGACCATCACTTCGTCGTGCAGGAAGAAGACGAGCTCCCCGGCCGGCGACCCTTCGGCACGCAAGGTGCGCAGTCGGCGTCGTAATTCGGCCAGCCAGCACGCCGCCCATTCCGCTGCCGAGCCCTGAACCACGAAGTTGCGGGTGAAGCGTCCACGGGACCGCGCCAGGTTGTCGGCCCGGCGCTGTTCCTCGGCGGTGGTGGACTGTTGGCTGCGCAGCCAACCGGCAGACGGCGGCGGGCTGCTTCTCCCGAGTCGGGTTGTCACCGTTCGGCCGGCTTCACCCTCACGGGCTGCCTGCTCCACGAAACCCACCGCGCGTGGATAAGTCCTTGTGAGCTGGGGCATTAACCTGCCCGATTCACCCGTTGTGGCGCCGTAAATGGCCCCCAGCAAGGCGATCTTCGCCTTTGCCCTGTCTCCGCCGAATCCTTGGGCTGCGATGCCTGCGTAGAGGTCCTTGTCACGCGCGGCCTCTGCCATCTTGGTGTCCTGGGCCAAGGCCACCAGGACCCTGGGCTCCAATTGTGAGGCATCGGCGACAATGAGTTTGTGTCCAGGATCGGCGTGGACAGCCGCGCGGATGTTGCGGGGAATCTGGAGTGCGCCGCCGCCACGGGAAGCCCAACGGCCGGAGACCACGCCGCCCACCACATACTCCGGGTGGAACCGCCCCTCCCGGACCCACGCGTCCAGCCACGCCCAGCCGTTGGCGGTGTGCAGGCGGGAAAGCTTCTTGTAGGCCAACAGGGGTTGGATGGCCGGGTGCTTGGATTCCTGGAGCTCCCATTGACGGGTACTTTTCACCTCGATGCCGTTCCGGTGCAGGGCCCGCATGAGGTCCTGTGGGGAGTCCGGGTTCAGGCTGGGGGAGTTCAGGATGTCGCGGAGTTCGGTGCAGAGAGCCTCCAAGGCAGGGGGACGGCGCCCCAGCGGGGGCCGGGGTCCCAGGACGTCTGCAAGGATCGCCTGATGCAGCTCTTCGCGCCACGGGACGCCGGCGTGTTGCATCTCGACGGCGATGATTGCGCACGCTGATTCCGCGGCCAGGAGTAGTTGAAGGCGTTGTCTACGCTGCCCGTCCAGTGGAACCTGGACCACCGCGTGCTGTTGGGCTGCAAATTCCTCTTTCAGCTCTGCCAGCCCGGCGTTGGTGTTTGACGGGGTCAGGTCCTCGAAGAGGGCGCCTTGGTCCGCTGGTGGCGGCGGGGGCTGGAGGACCCGGGGCGGTGCCGCGTCGTCGTCCTGGGTGAGCTTCACTGCGTGCTTGGCATAGTCAGTGTGCGCGGTGAACTCCGAGTGCGCCAGGATGGCACCGCACAGAGCGAGGTCGTGGCAACGCTCCAGCTCGATGCCGTGGGTCAGCAGTTCCGGATACCAGTCCTGGGCTCGATGCCACACCCAGCGGGGCCGCTGGGCTTCGAATTCACGCACGACGTCGGGCAGCTCACCGCGGGTGACCAGGCGCGCGTCAGCGGTGGCCTTTCCGGTAGGGGAGATCCTTTGTATGGCTGCGCCTTTCGGGTGGGCGGCAAGCAGCAAATACATGGACTCCATTCTGCCCTGTGTTCGGAGGGACAATGTGCGTTCGGGTGGCAAGTGACCTGTCCTCCACAGGGCCTATAAGCGCCCCGTTGTGCACATACGGACAGCAGGCCCTTATTTTGCCTCGAGTGCTCAGCAACTGTGGGTGACATGAGCATGCGAAATCGTCGGCACAGGCAACCCAGCGGCCAGGCAAGGGAGACAGGCATGGACGGCCCGTGGCTGCCACAGGATGCCGCCGGGATACTCCTGGTTTCGGCAGATCCCTACCTTCAAGAGGAAGCACAACGCATCGTCGCGGCAGCAGGTGGAAACCTCAGAACGGCTGTGGATGTGTCAGCGGCCATCCACGGGTGGGACAGCGCAGCCGTTGTATTGGTGGGCAGCGACATCCGCGAATTGCCGCCTCGGAGAAGAGCGCCCACGGTCCTGCTGGGCCGTGCATCCGACGGGGACGGGTTGTGGCGGCTGGCCACTGCCTTGGGTGCTGAAAGGGTTGCGGTCCTTCCGGAGGCCGCGGCCTGGTTGGCTGAGCACCTCAGCATGTCCGGCTCGCCGGACCCTGGAGGAATGGTGGTGGGCGTCGTCGGCGGCTGTGGCGGAGCAGGAGTCACCACCACTGCCATCTGGCTTGCCCAGGCTGCCGCCGAGCAGGGCATCAGCACCATGCTCATCGACGGCGATCGCTGGGGCGGCGGCCTTGAACTGGCCGTCACCGCTGATGACATCCCCGGCCTCAGATGGCCGGACTTTTCCGAAACCCGCGGAAGCATCGATCCAAGCCAGTTCAGGGACTCCCTGCCTATGGCCGGCGGATTTGCCTACTTGTCATGGCCGGGAACACGGGAACCGGTCCAAAGTCCTGACGCGGGTGCTGTGGCCGCTGTCATGGACGCCGCCCGCCGGGGCTTCGAATTGATCCTCGTGGACATCGGGCGCAGCGGCGAAGCAATCAGGACACTTGCCTGGGATTGCGACAGGATGCTGCTGCTCGCCACGGCACACCTCGCATCGGCCGTGGCGGCGGGTCGCGTCCTGAACGAGCTTCCGCCCGTGGATGTTCGCCTTATGGTTCGCGGAAGCAGTACTACCTCCGTTGACGCTGCCCTGATTGCGGAGTCGTTGGACCTTCCGCTGGCAGGACTGATTCCCGAGATCAAGGGTGTGGCGGTCGGGACGGAGTTGGGGCGTTTGCTTGAACTTGGCCGCAGAAAGTCCGTCAGCCGCTTTGCCAATGCTGTGTTGGAAATGAACGGTGCTGCCCAATGAGCCGTTTCGCCGAGGGACCACGCCGAAGACAGGGACGGAAACTGGACTCACTTCTTCTGGAGACTGTGCGGGAATCAGTGCTCGCCGGCAACGGCTCCGTGACACCTTCCACTGTGGCTGCGGCCGTGCAGGCAAGCGGGAGGTTGCTGGGCACAGCCGGAGCCTTGGAAGCCGCTGAATCCATCAACGCCGAACTGAACGGGTTGGGACAGCTGCAGCAACTCGCCCACGATCCCGCCGTCACGGACATCTTTGTCAACGGACCGGATTCCGTGTGGTTCGACCGTGGGCGCGGTTTGGAACGATCCTCAGTGCATTTCGATTCTGAGCAGCAGATCAGACAGCTTGCCGCCCGGCTGGTTTCAGCCGGGGGCCGCCGCCTGGACGACGGCTCGCCCTGCGTCGATGTTCGGCTCAAAGGCGGCTACAGGGTGCATGCCGTGTTGGCCCCGATTTCGACAGCCGGAACGCTCCTATCGATCCGAATCCGTCGCGAAAAGGTGTTCACTTTGGCGGAGTTGAGGGAACGCGGCATGTTTTCCGAGCAGGTTGAGGTGGTTCTTCGCACCATCATGGCCCACAAGCTCAGTTTCCTCATCAGTGGTGCCACCGGCTCCGGGAAGACCACCCTGTTGTCCACCATGTTGGGTCTGAGCCATCCGAAGGAGCGATTGGTATTGATCGAGGACGCCGCAGAGCTCAACCCGGTCCATCCCCACGTGGTGACACTCGAATCCCGTCACGGGAATCTGGAAGGCGGGGGCGCTCTCGATCTGGGCGAACTGGTCCGCCAGGCCTTGCGCATGCGGCCCGACAGGCTGATTGTCGGAGAGTGCCGGGGCGCTGAAGTCCGGGAGCTGTTGACTGCACTCAACACAGGGCACACGGGAGGTGGCGGCACTATCCATGCCAACACGGCCCGGGCCGTTCCGGCACGATTGGTTGCCCTCGGCGCGCTCGCAGGTTTGAACGCCGAAGCTGTGCGTTTGCAGGTCTCCAGTGCTTTGGATGTGGTGATTCACGTCGACCGAACGCAGGCCGGACGAAAGGTGGCTTCCATTGGCCTGCTGAAGGACACCACTGACGGCCAACAGGTGGTGCCTGCCCTGAGCCTGGGTCGCTCGGGAATGGTGCCGGGACCGGGATGGTCGGAACTGTCGGAACGTCTGTCCATGGCGCCGGATGTCGGGAACGGATGGGCTTCGCCGGGGGCGGTACCTGCTGCTGTCCCGTCCCCGGACCAAGGTCCAGCGCGCATGGGACACGGCTGATGATTGGAATCCTGGTCCTTGTCACCGCCATTGCGGCGTGGCTCCAGCTCAGGGGACTCCGTGCGGATGGCCGAAGGGTGCGCAGGAGCTTGGGGGTTCCTGCCGAGGAACGCGGCCGCAGCGTTGCCCGTACTGGTTTCCGGTTCCGATTACAGCCGCGATCCCGGGCTGAACCTCTGTCCCTGGTGGTGTTGGTGCAGCAGCTCGCAGCCCTTCTGCGTGGTGGCCGGGGAGCTTCCAGGTTGTGGGAGGAACTGTGGCTGGTGCACGGTGCCCGGTCAACGGTTGATACCGGCCGGGATCCAACGCCGGAGCAGGGCACAGCCGTGCTCTCGCGCGAGTCCCTCATGGTGTTGGATGCTGCGCGTGCAGCATCCACAGTGGGCAATTCTCCGGCTCAAGCGATCCGCGGCGTGGCGGCACGCGTGTATCCCCGGCGCGGGAGTTCTGAACGCCGGGTGTGGATGGAAATGGCAGCATGCCTGGAGGTAGCGGAAAGCAGCGGCTGCCCGCTCGCCGGGCTGCTGGCGCGCTTTGCAGCCCAGCTGGAAGCCGAGGAGGATGCCGAGGCCGCACGGCAGACTGCGCTGGCCGGGCCCAAAGCGACTGTCCGGTTGTTGTCGTGGCTCCCGGTGTTCGGGCTGGTACTCGGGATGGCCTTGGGCGTTGACCCGTTGGGGATCCTGCTGGAGAACATTGTGGGCATTGCGACGTTCGCGGCCGGACTCCTTCTGACAGTGGCGGGCAGGGTGTGGTCTTCGCGGCTGGTTACGTCCGCAGCCGGAGGTTACTGATGCCCGGAGCGCCGGTCCTGTTGATGATGGCGCTGATGGCAATGGCAGCGTTCGTTTGTTTTGCCGCGCCCGTGCGGGTGAGAACTATGAGGGCACAGTTGTTTGCGGGCGGGGGGACCTCGCCGCTGGCAGACTCCGCCCCTGGCGGAAGACCGGGTGCATCGGACAATCCCGCCGGGGAAGATGGCGCCGGAGTGGCAGATGGCCTTCGCGATACGGCGATGATGCTGGAGCTGGTGGCTTCGATGCTCGATGCCGGTGCGGGCATAGGGAGGGCTCTGGAGCTCATTGCCGGGTGTGCCTCGCCGCCCATCAGCCGATCATTGAGGCCTGTTGTGGCTGCGCTAGCCATGGGCGCCGACTGGGACACGGCGTGGCGGAGCCCGGTAAAGCACACGCCGGAGGTAATCCGTGTGAAGGAGGCTTTGGCATTCGCAGCGCTGACCGGTGCGCCGTCGGCTTCCATCCTTTACGCACAGGCGGCCCGGGAACGGCGGGAACATTTTCGGGCGGCAGAGAAACGGGCTGCTGCCTTGGGCGTGAAGCTCGTCGTGCCCTTGGGATTGTGCTCGTTGCCTGCCTTCATCTGTCTGGGCATCGTCCCCGTTCTGATCGCGATGCTGCCCTCGGGTTGAGCGGCTGCGGCTCCCCACTTCCCCTCCACATCGGGCACACCTGCTGGGTTATCCACTTGCAGGAATCTCCTTCTTACGGGACGCCGTGAGGCACGGAAGAGTCGAATCAGCCGGCGGATCGAGCTGGCATACATGAAAGGAAGCCCACCGTGAAAACACTGTCCACTCCTCTCCCTGGCCTACTGAGCGAGCTGCCCCAGGACCGGCCGGCCCGCGCGGGAATACAGGTGGCTCCCTCCGGAGAACCGGAGACCACCCAGCGTGACGAGCCATCCGAGTACGAGCTCGAACATGATGACCTTGAGCGATTCGACGTTGAGGACGAATTTGAACGGTTCGTCCTCGGCTTCGACGAGCTGGCAGAGTTCGAGGACGGACGACTCGAGGAGGGTCCGCTCGGAGACAGTCTGCTCAACGACGATGCGCTCGAAGACTATCTGCTCGAAGACGGTCCGCTCGAAGGCGGTTCGCTCGAGGACGATGGCTTCTGGACGAGGACACGGACAAAGGCCGGGCTGATGGGTTCGGAAGTGGGCATGGCTACGGCCGAGTACGCCATCGCTACCCTTGCTGCCGTAGGACTTGCAGGCCTTCTGGTGGTTATCCTTCGGAGCGAGGAGGTTCGTGGCTTCCTGCTCAACCTGATCCGCACGGCACTGTCCTTGCCATGACGTGCGTGCTGCCTGCCAGCGGGGGAGCATCCCGCAGGAAGCAGGATCGGGGTGCTGTTACGGCCGAATTTGCCGTCGCCTTGCCGGCCGTGATGCTGCTCCTGGCCTTCCTGCTGGCAGGTGGCGCTGCGGGCATCACCCAATTGCGGCTGGAGGAAGCAGCCAGGGCGGGGGCGAGGGCGTCGGCAAGAGGTGAGGCCGCCGGTTCCGTGGAAGGAATCGTCAGGCGGCTTGCCGGGGATGGTGTCCGTTCGTCGGTGATCAACGATGGCCAGTGGCTCACGGTCACAGCGTCCGCTCCGGTCGGCGGCGCACTGGGATCCCTGATCCCGTGGACGCTGACGGCATCGGCGTCCGCCCGGGCAGAGTCAGGTCTCCCGTGACACGTGCATCGGTGTCCCATGGTGAGCGCGGCTCGGGCACGGTACTGGGATTGGCGCTCGGTGCAGTGGTGGCGCTTCTCCTGGTGGCCGTGCTCCTTCTGGCACAGGCGGTGGTGATGGCGTCCCGGGCGTCCTCGGCGGCTGACCTCGCAGCTCTTGCCGCCGCGGACGCTGCCCGGGGACTCACCCCGGGCGAGCCATGTGAAGTTGCTTCCGGCGTCGCTGTGCGGCATAGCGCCAAACTGACATCGTGCACTGTGCTGGGCGGGGGCGTGGTGGAGGTGGCAACCGGGTTGGAGCATCGTTTCGACTGGGGACCGGCCACAGGCAGGGCAAGGGCGGGGCCTCCGCCGTAGGCTGTCAACGCCCTTCCCGGCCAGGCTGCGTCCTGCGATCTCAGCCCAACGGGACTAGGTGGCGTCCTTCAGCAGGACGCCCAGGAGAGTGATGGCGGCTGCCTTGTCCAGGGGGTTGTTCTTGTTGCCGCATTTGGGGGACTGAACACAGGATGGGCAGCCGTTGTCACACTCACATGCCTTGATGGCATCACGGGTGGCAGTCAGCCAGATCTTCGCTTTTTCGAATCCCCGCTCAGCAAATCCCGCGCCGCCGGGATGCCCGTCGTATACGAAAATCGTGGGCACCCCGGTGTCGGCATGCAGGGCGGTGGAGACGCCGCCAATGTCCCAACGATCACTTGATGCCACCAAAGGAAGGAGCCCAATGGCTGCATGTTCTGCGGCGTGCAGCGCTCCGGGGAACTCCGCTTCCACCAAGCCGGCCCCATGCAGTGAGCGGTTGTCCACCACAAACCAGACTGCCTTGGTGAACAGATCCCTGGCCCCAAGCTCCAAGGGTTCCTCGCCGAGGATCTCGTTGGAAATCAACGCCTTGCGCTGGAAGGAGACAACTTGAGTTGTGACCTTGACGTCGCCGAAATGGACAGTGACGTCGCCCCATTGGACCGAGCGGGATGTTTCGAGGACTTCGATCTGCGTCACGTCCCGCGCAGTGGTGTAGAAATCGGGATTCACCCGGCGCACCATCACACAGTGGTCGGCCTCATTGAGGTCCTCTACCAGGTAGCTTTCGCCCTGATGGACGTAAATGGCACCTGTGTGGGCTTGGTAGTGCGTTTGTGGCGAGTCCATGGTTCCCAGGAGGGATCCGGTCTCTGCGTCCACAATGCTGACCGGTCCGCCGCCGTCCGCACGGAGGTTAACCATGCCGGCGGCGCTTTCCGGATGGGTCCAAAACCATCCTGCAGGGCGCTTCCGGAGGTAGCCCTGGTCTACCAAGCGATCCAGGAGGCCCTCGGATGTTGGTCCGAAGAGGTCGAGTTCACCGGGCCCGATGGGCAGCTCCGCAGCCGCGGCGCACAAGTGCGGACCAAGCACATAGGGGTTGCCGGGATCAAAGACGGTGGCTTCCACCGAAACGTCGAAGATGGCTTCGGGATGGTTTACCAGATAGGTGTCCAAGGGGTCGTCACTGGCCACGAACGCCGCAATGGCGTCCTGCCCGGCGCGCCCCGCACGGCCAATCTGCTGGAAAAGGGAAGCACGGGTACCCGGCCACCCAGCCACCAGGACAGCATCGAGCCCCGAAATGTCGATGCCAAGTTCCAACGCAGATGTGCTGGAGACACCCAGGAGTTGCCCGGATCTCAGCGCTTGTTCCAATGCGCGCCGTTCTTCGGGCAAATAGCCGGATCTGTAGGCGGCAACCCGCCCCGGCAGGCTGGGGTCCACCTCGTCCAACAGTCTCTTGGTGATGGACGCGATGGACTCGGCCCCGCGACGCGACTTGATGAACGCGATGGTCCGCACGCGCGAGGAGACGAGGTTGGCAAGGATGTCCGCCGTTTCGGCCACGGCGGTCCTGCGCTGTTTGGCGCCGTTCTCGCCCCTTACATCCGTCAGCGCGGGTTCCCAAAACGCCACCGTGGTGGAGCCGTGTGGCGAGCAATCCTCGGAGACTTCCCTGACGGGAGCACCGATGAGCCGGCCAAAGGAAACCCCGGGATCGGAGGCCGTGGCAGATGCGGCGATGAAGATGGGCTCCGGGAAGGAGTTTCCTGCACCGTAGTAGGCACAGATGCGGCGGAGGCGCCTCATCAGGTTGGCCACATGCGATCCGAAGACGCCGCGGTAGCTGTGCGCCTCGTCCACGATGACGTAGCGCAGCCTCCGGAAAAATCTCGCCCACCATGTGTGGTTGGGCAGAATTCCGAAGTGCAGCATGTCCGGGTTGGCCAGGATGAAGTTGGCATGGTCGCGGATCCACCGGCGCGACGCAACGTCAGTATCGCCGTCGTATGTTTCTGCCCGCACTGTAGGCAACTTCAGGGCGCGGATGGCCGCGAGTTGGTCGGCGGCCAGCGCCTTGGTGGGGGAGAGGTAAAGGGTCACCGCGCCGTCGTCATGAATCTTGCCGGGATCAGACAGGACGCGCAGCTCGGACCGGTGGATCGCATCCAAAGCGGGCAGTTGGTAGGCCAGCGACTTCCCGGATGCGGTCCCCGTGGCGATGACCACGTGCTGTCCGGAGTGGGCGAGGTCAGCAGCCTGGATCTGGTGCCGGTAGGGTTCCTGGATGCCCAGAGTGCCGTAGGCGTCCACGATGTCCGGGTGCACCCAGTGCGGCCATGGCTCGTTGACGGCTTTGCGGGCCGGGATGGTGTGGACATGGCGCAGCTGCTCAGGGTCCGGTGTCCGGCCCAGCAGGGAGATCAGCGAATTCGGTGCAGCCACCGAATCATTCTGTCACTGTGCGGGCATGCGAACGGCAGCACCCCAAGGTGCCGCCGTCGGGCTCGGCCTCTGAAGGGACGTTGCTACGCTCCTGAGAGGTCCGATCCTTCGGTGCCGCTGGCGGACATCATGAGCACGTGGCACACCACATCCCAGCCAAGATGCGAGTAAAGCTTCTGGCCGTCCAAGGAGGCCAGAAGGAGGCCGTTTTCAACGTCGTGCGCATAGGCCTGGGCTGCCAGCGCCTTCATGATGAAACTGCCCAGCCCGCGGCGCTGGAAATCGGGTTCGGTGACGATCTTGTCGAAGACAGCGGTGCCGTTGACCACGAAGACCCTGCCGCTGGCGGCCACTTGCTCGCCGGAGTGGACCACCGCGTGGTGGACGCCGTTGGACTCGGAGGTAGCAAGTTCAAGGTCGTCGTCCGGTAGCCAAGGATCCTCGGCATCCTGGGTTTCCATGTCCACGATCATCATGGTCTGCGAAGCGGACGTCACGGTCAGACCGTGTTGTTCAGCCAGGTACTTGTACCGTTGGACGTCGTTGGTAAGGACCGTCAGGAGCCGGGTTGGGGCTTCTGAGGTCTTGCCCGCCAGGGCGGTGAACTCTTCATCCGAAGGATCGTGGGCGAAATACTCCCAGTCACCGGTTTTGTCGGCGCGAAATGCGGCAGGGAAACGTCCCTCTTGGCGTGACTCATAGCCGCGGCAGCCGGACCAGCCGGCCACCCAGACTTCCAAGAGGTGCGCAATGTCTTCAACCAAGGCGTCTGGACTCATGTAGAGAGACTATGCCAGCGCCCGTTGAAGCAACAGAGCCATGTCAGCCGCAGGATCGTTGCATATTGAATTGTGACTTTTGCTCCGCGCAGGAGCAGGGAGCGGCCGCGGGCGAGGCGATTTTACTGCACCCAGTACCCTTGAATAGTGGCTTTAAACAGAATTGTGCTCTTCTACGGCTTTACTCCGATCGCGGACCCCGACGCCGTGCGTCTGTGGCAGCGTGCCCTCTGCGAAAAACTGGGCCTCACCGGCCGGATCCTCATTTCGAAAGACGGCATCAACGCCACAGTAGGCGGCGAGCTCAACAACATGAAGCAGTACGTGAAGACCACGCGTGAATACAAGGGTTTCCACGACATCGACTTCAAGTGGTCAGAGGGCGGCGCCGCAGATTTCCCCCGCCTGAGCGTTAAGGTCCGGGACGAAATCGTGTCCTTCGGAGCCCCCGGTGAGCTTAAAGTGGACGCGAACGGCGTGGTGGGCGGCGGGAAACACCTCCAGCCAGAGGAACTCCACGCACTGGTGGATGCCAAAAAGACCAGCGGCGAAGACGTGGTGTTCTTCGACGGCCGGAACGCGTTCGAAGCCCAGATCGGTAAGTTCAAGGACGCAATCGTCCCGGACGTCGACACCACGCACGACTTCATCAAGGAACTCGATTCCGGTAAGTACGACGACCTCAAGGACAAGCCCGTGGTGACGTACTGCACCGGTGGCATTCGCTGTGAAGTGCTATCCAGCCTGATGGTCAACCGGGGCTTCAAAGAGGTCTACCAACTGGACGGCGGAATCGTCCGCTATGGGGAGACCTTCAAGGACAAAGGGCTGTGGGAGGGCTCCCTCTATGTGTTCGACAAGCGCATGCACGTGGAGTTCAGCGAGGACGCCAAGACCATCGGCGAATGCGTCCGTTGCGCTGCACCCACCAACAAGTTCGAGAATTGCTCCAACCTCAGCTGCCGGACGCTGACGCTCTATTGCGCCGAGTGTGCCTCCAGCCCTGAAACCCTGCGCTGCCCCGGGGGCTGCCAAGCTGCCTAGGAACCGTCAGAGCCTGCTGACGCGGTAGGCAAAGTTGGCATCCGACCGTGACCCCACGGTGATGGACAATATGGCGTCCGTCTCGAGCTGGACCACGCTTACCCGCGCATTGGCGCAGCCCAATGTCAGGTCAACGAGGTCCACGTCACCCACCCTGACAGTGAATGTCACGCGCCGTGTTCCACGGCATGCCAGAGTCACTGCGTATGTTCCTCCGGGGAGCTGCACTGTTTGCTCCGACTTTGACTCCCCAGGGTTCAGGTAGCCGCTGCTTGAGTAGAACGACTGCCCCTGGGATTCGGGGAGCGCGGACTTTGCCCACTCCTCAAGGGCTTCACCGGTGACGGTCTCCTCCAGCGCGGGATCGGGCGGAAGCACCACATTGCCCGCGGTGGAGGTTGGGCTGGCACCTGGCCTGCCGTCGTCGTCGTACGTGTATTCGCATGCCGTCAGGCTGCTGCCCAGCACCAAGAGAAGTACGACGGCGGCTCTCGCCAGCCGCCGTGATGTCACCGAGCCAGCTGCCTTGCTGCCCATGCACTGACTTTACGCCCGTGCAGCCGTCGGCTAAAGGCCTACGAACCGATGGTGCTGGTGGAGCCTAATTTGCTGCGGGAACGAGGTGGTAGGCGTAGATCAGCGGAGCGTCGACGCTGCTCGTGGAGATGCTGAGGGCTCCGGCGCCGGGTACCTTGATCTTCACCACATCGAGGCTGCCGTTGCATGCCGCAGCCGCGTCCGTGATCTTGGTGCCACCCGAAGAAACGGCAAAGTAGGCCTTGCCGCCCCCGTCGCACGCCATGGTAAGGGTGTAACTCCCCGCCGGGACACTGGGTGAGTCCTTGACCAAGGGATCCCTGTTGAGGATCTTGCCGGAATCCTCCAGGACCACGCCGCTCGCGGCCGGGAGGACCTTCTCCTTCCAGGCAGGGACGTCTGCATCGGCGATGTTGGCCGGGGCCTGGCAAGCGCTGACTCCCAGCAGGGCGCCGGCAGCGATGGCAACAAGGCCCGCACGGCGCCTTGTGGAAGAGAAGTTGAGCATGATTCCACGCTACCGGGTTCAAAGGCCCATCAATGTCCACATAGCGCATCGGGGCGACGCTCAACCCAGGCGCGCCGCCCCTACACTTGCAAGGTGACTGACACTGCTTCCTTGTTTAACGCCGGCGATACCCACGATGCTCCCCGCAGCGACCGTCCCGGGCTGCTCTCGGCGCTCGCCGCGGATCTTCGAGCCATTGCCTACACTGTGGACGGCGTGGCAGAACTTCTGGGCGAATCCGCTTCCGCAGCCCTGGGCAGGGACCAACTGATCCCCGCGCTTCTGGCCAGTGAGCGGTTCACTGATTCCCGGGATCCTTCCGTGCGGGCACTGGCCTCCGTGGTACGTCTCTGGCTGCTGGCCGTTCCGCAGGCCGAGGCTGACGTTGATGCTGCCCTCCCCGGCATCACAGCACAGGGACTCCTGGAACTGGGTCTGGTCACAGTAGACGCCGGCGTGGTCCGGGCCAAGGTGGACCTGCGTCCCTACGGCTGGGACGCGAATGCAGATGGCAGCGGCGGTGCAGAGCTCTGGGTCGCCAGTGACCTCGCGGCCCACCAGCAGGCCGGAGTCCTGCGGCACGACCATGTCCTGGGCATCGGACAGGCATCGACAACGCTCGTCCAAACAACGTTCAGGCAGCACTCCAAGCGGGCACTGGACCTGGGGACCGGATGCGGCATCCAGACATTCCATCTGCTGCACCACTGCGAGCACGTCACGGCTACGGATATTTCAGAGCGGGCGCTCGCCTTCACCCGTTTTAACCTGCTGCTGAATGCGGCCCAACTCGAACTGGACCCTCACAACCTGGAGAGCCGGGTGAGCCTGCGGCTGGGATCGCTCCTTGACCCTGTTGCGGGTGAACGGTTCAGCCTGGTGGTATCCAACCCGCCTTTCGTCATCACACCGCGCAGAGGCGGCGAATCGTCGTCGGACCAGTTCACCTACCGCGACGGCGGTTTGCCCGGTGACGAAATCGTGGCCTCCCTGGTGCAGTCCCTGGCCGGCATCCTTGAGCCCGGTGGCTCGGCCCAGATGCTGGGCAACTGGGAGATTGCTGCGGGCACAGACTGGAAAGACCGCCCGATGGCGTGGCTGCAAGGTTCAGGATTGGATGTCTGGTTCATTCAGCGGGAGCAGGTTGGCCCTGAGCAATACGCGGAAACCTGGCTCCAGGACGCCTCCCAGAACCGGGAGCGTGAGCAGTACAAGGAATCGTATGCTGCCTACCTCGATGACTTTGCGTCGAGGAACGTGGAGGGCATTGGTTTCGGAATGATCTGGCTGCGTCGTCCAGCGCCTGGGCACCAGGCGACCCTCAACCGTTTCGAGGAAATCACCTATCCCATGGAGCAGCCGATCGGACCGCACCTGGGTGCTTCCGTTGGGCGGGCAGACTGGGTGGCGGCCTCTGCGATCGAGCAGGCGCATCTGATTGTCGCCGAGGATGTCACTGAGGAACGGCACCAGCGGCCCGGTGCTGCCCATCCCGGAGTGATCCTCTTGCGTCAAGGTGCCGGCCTTCGCCGGACCAATCTGCTGAGCACTGAGCTTGCAGGGTTCGTCTCAGCATGTGATGGGCAGCTGTCGGTCCGGCAGATCTCCTCAGCCTTGGTATCGCTGCTTGGCGGCGGGGAGGACTTCGATGAAGGCGCTTTCCGTGCGGGCATCCTGCGGGACGTCACCAACCTGGTCCTGGACGGGTTCTTGCTTCCGGATACTGAAGGCACCAGCGCATGAGCGGCGACGCGCTGCGGCCGGGTGCCAAAGCCAGTCCTCCTGGAAGTGACCCTGACTACACTGATGAAGTGATTGCGAACAACGAGACATCCCAAACGTCAGGCGACGTTCCACGCCGGAAACGGGCTGAGAAGACGGTTGAGATCACCGATCCCAAGGCCATCCGCGCCTTGGCGCACGCTGCGCGCATCGAAGTCATCTCTGAGCTTTACGCCACCCAGGTGAGCCACACCGCCACCGAACTTGCTGCGAGGACCGGCCTGACCCCCAGCGCCATGAGCTATCACCTCCGCGCCCTGCAGAAATGGGGGATCGTGGCCCCGGCCGAAAACGCCGGGGATGCGCGTGAACGGCGGTGGAAGGCAGCCGGAACGGACTTCACCATCTCGGGAGGCAGCGTCGCCAGCCCCGAGATTGCCGTGGTTGACCTCGAGCTCGACGCTTTCCGGCGAAGGGCTTCTGCCTTCGCCAAGGCTCGTGGTGAGCGCCGTCAGCGTGGGGAGAAGGCCGAGGAGGCCGCGGCCGTTGTCCTCTCAAGCAACCTGTTGTACCTCACCAACCCGCAGCGCAAGGAGCTTTTGGACAGGATCCGCGAGGTTCTGCGGGAGTACGAACTGGAGGACCCCACCCGGATTCCGGAAGGTGCTGAACGTGTGGCAACCTTGTGGTCTATGATCCCGGACGACCGCGTAGCACCCGGTCAGTAACACCCCGGCCGGGTCTCCGAATGACCGCCCTGGTTTCCCTGCCACAACGCAGGATTCTGCAAACTATGGTGAACTAGGCCAATATGGGCACCAGCCCAATTACACATTTTTTCTGTAGGAGCATCGTGCCCAGCAAGGCAAAAACCGGCAAGAAACTCGTGATCGTGGAGTCTCCCGCCAAGAGTAAGACCATCGCCAAGTACCTTGGTGAAGGCTTCATCGTCGAGGCTTCAATCGGCCATATCCGGGACCTCCCGCAGCCGTCCGATCTCCCTGCAGAACTGAAGAAGACCTCGCTGGGCAAGTTCGCCGTCGACATCGAAAACGACTTCAAGCCGTACTACGTTGTCTCCCCGGACAAGAAGAAAAAGGTTGCCGAGCTCAAGGCCCAGCTGAAAGACGCTGACGCGCTCTACCTCGCAACCGATGGGGACCGCGAAGGTGAAGCCATCGCGTGGCACCTCCTGGAGGTCCTGAAGCCCAAGGTTCCGGTCTACCGCATGACCTTCGGTGAAATCACCAAGGAAGCCATCCACCGCGCCATGGACAACCTGCGCGATGTGGATACCGCCTTGGTGGATGCCCAGGAGACGCGTCGTATTCTTGACCGGCTCTACGGCTATGAGATCTCCCCGGTCCTGTGGCGCAAGGTTGCCCGTGGTTTGTCTGCGGGCCGCGTGCAGTCGGTGGTGACCCGCATGGTGGTGGATCGTGAACGTGAGCGCATGGCCTTCCGTGCGGCGTCCTACTGGGACCTGACCGGCCAGTTCGGTTCGGACTCGGGCTCGTTCAAGGCCAAGCTCGCTGCCGTGGATGGATCCAAGGTGGCCAGCGGCCGGGACTTCAATGACAATGGCCAGCTCACCTCCTCTACTGTGGTGCACCTCAACGAGGAACTGGCCACATCCCTGGCTGCCGGCCTGGAGAACGCTGACTTCAGTGTCCGCTCGGTAGACACCAAGCCGTACACCCGCCGCCCCGCCGCGCCGTTCACCACGTCAACGCTGCAGCAGGAGGCCGGCCGCAAGCTGCGGTTCTCCTCCAAGAGCACCATGCAGGTAGCCCAGCGCCTGTATGAAAACGGCTACATCACTTATATGCGTACGGACTCCTCGGCATTGAGCGATGAAGCCCTCACGGCATCACGCCGTCAGGCCGCGGAACTGTACGGTCCCGAGTACGTGCCGCAGAGCCCCCGCGTCTACGCCAACAAGGCCGCTAATGCGCAGGAAGCCCACGAGGCCATCCGCCCGGCGGGTGACTCTTTCCGCACACCGGCGCAGGTCGCCAAGCAGCTCAGCGGCGACGAGTTCCGCCTCTACGAGCTCATCTGGAAGCGGACCGTCGCCTCCCAGATGGCTGACGCCAAGGGCTCCACGGCTACCATCCGCCTCGGTGCCGTGGCCTCTGACGGACGCGACGCAGAATTCTCGGCCTCCGGTACTGTCATCACATTCCCCGGCTTCCTTGCCGCTTACGAAGAGGGCAAGGACGAGAGCCGCGGCGACGACGAATCGGATGAAGCACGCCGGCTGCCGAACGTGGCCAAGGGCGACTCCTTGACGGCCTCGGACATCGTTGCCATCGGCCACGAGACGTCTCCGCCACCGCGCTACACCGAAGCCTCGCTGACGGCGGAGCTCGAAAAGCGTGGCATCGGCCGCCCGTCCACGTATGCTTCCACGATTTCAACCATCCAGGACCGCGGCTACGTGCGGAAGCAAGGTTCTGCCCTGGTTCCCAGCTGGATCGCATTCTCGGTCATCCGCTTGCTGGAGCAGCACTTCACCGACTACGTGGACTACGAGTTCACCGCTGACATGGAAGGCGATCTGGACAAGATCGCCAACGGCCAAGCCGTCGGCGCTGCCTGGCTCAAGCACTTCTACTACGGCGAGGATGCTGATCCGGGTCTCCTGAGCATCGTCAACAACCTTGGTGAGATTGACGCCCGCGAGATCAACTCCGTGCCGATCGCCGAAGGCATCACCCTGCGTGTGGGCAAGTTTGGTCCGTACTTGGAGAGCTCCATTCCCACGGTGGATGAAAAGACCGGTGAAGTGGTGGAGTCCGCACGTGCCAACGTCCCGGAAGAACTTGCTCCGGACGAGCTCACCGCCGCCAAGGCCATCGAGCTCATGGAGACGGCGGCCCCCGAGGAACGCGTCTTGGGGACCGATCCCCACACCGGACACACTGTGGTTGCCAAGAATGGCCGCTACGGTGCGTACGTCACGGAGATCATTCCGGAGCTGACCGAGGAACAGCTGGCCAACCAGCCCGTGGAGTATTACAAGAACGGCAAGCCCAAGCCCCCCAAGAAGCCGGTGAAGGCCAAGCCGCGCACCGGTTCCCTGTTCAAGTCCATGACCGTGGATTCGGTCACCTTGGATGAAGCACTCCAGCTGATGAGCTTGCCGCGCGTTCTGGGCGAGGACGCCGAGGGCAATCCCATTACGGTGCAGAACGGCCGCTTTGGTCCGTACCTGAAGAAAGGCACCGACTCCCGTTCCATTGGGTCTGAAGAGGAAATTTTCACCATCACCCTGGAACAGGCTCTGGAGATCTACTCCCAGCCCAAGCAGCGTGGCGCCCGGGCAGCGGTTCCGCCGCTGGCCGAGTTCGGACCGGACCCTGTCTCGGAGAAGAACATCGTGGTGAAGGAAGGCCGCTTCGGCCCCTACATCACGGACGGCATCACCAACATCACGGTTCCTCGTTCCACCTCGCTGGAGGAACTGACCCGGGAACAGGCTGTGGAGCTTTTGGCCGAGAAACGGGCCAAGGGGCCGGTCAAGCGGACCACCACCCGTAAGGCACCGGCCAGGAAGGCCGCAGCCAGGAAGTAGCTTCAGTGAAGGCCGGGACAGCAATGGCGAATTGCGTCCCGGCCTTCATCGTGGTCGAGTAGAAGCATGACTGAACAGACCGTTTCTCCGGACAACGAACCCTTGAACGACCTCGAGGCAAAGCTTGCCTCGGCCGAACAGCCGGACGCGAACCCGGTGGACGTCATCCTTGCTTTCCTGAACAACGAGGTCTACCTGGTGAGCTCAGAAGCCGTGGACGGCCCGGATTCCTCTGTTGAGCCGCTGGTGCTGTCCAACGCCGATGGCCAGCCGGTCCTTGCCGTTTTCAGCCACCCGAGCCGCGTGGACGAGCGTTTCCTCGACGCTGCCCCGCACGTGCTGGGCACCATGGGGTCTGCGATCCTGGGCAACATCGGGGACGAACTGGGCATGGTGATCAACCCTGGGAGTGAATTCGGCTTCGAAATCGATCCCGAAGGCATTGCCAACATCCGCCGCGACTTCAAGCGGGCTGACGAAGCCGGGGAGTCCGCCGAATAGCGTTCACGCAAGCCACCGGCCACCGTCCAGTCAGCGAAACGTCGCCGCCAAGTTGCTTCACGGGCTTCGAATCGGTGAATAATGGCAGAATGCGTCTTGGCGTTCTAGACATCGGTTCCAACACCGTCCATCTGCTGCTTGTGGATGCTCATCCGGGCGCGCGTCCGGTGGCGTTCGCTTCCCACAAACGGCCTCTCTCGCTGGTGCAGTACCTTGACGGTGACGGGAATATCAACGACGCCGGGCAGCACGAACTCATTGAGTTTGTCCTGGAAGCGTGGGAGTTTGCGGCAAGTCACAAGGCCGAGGACCTCCTGGCATTTTGTACCTCGGCCATCCGCGAAGCGACCAACGGTCCGGAAGTCCTGGCCAGGGTCAAGCACGAAACCACGGTGACCCTCCAGGAACTGACGGGCAGCGAAGAAGCCTCCATGACCTTCTTCGCCGTCCGCCGTTGGTATGGCTGGGGAGCGGGACCGATCCTGGACCTGGACATCGGCGGCGGTTCCTTCGAAATGGCTTACGGTACCGATGAACTGCCGGAATTTGCGACGTCGGTTCCTTTGGGTGCCAGCCGCCTGACCAGGGACTGGCTCCATGACGACCCTCCCACTGCCAAAAGTGTCAAGGAGTTGCGGCGTTACATCCGCTCGACGCTGAAGCCAGTGGTTCGGAACTTCCACGAGCTGGGCCGTGCCAACCTGGTGGCCGGCACGTCCAAGACTTTCCGTTCTTTGGCCAGGATTGCCGGGGCAGCTCCGAGCGGTGCAGGACCGTACGTTAAACGCGAGCTCCACGCGGCTGACCTGGGCTTGTGGGCCCAGCGAATTTCGGCCATGACGGTGGAAGACCGGCTGTACCTCCCTGGCGTCTCGGATGCCCGGGCGCGCCAGTTGTTGGCCGGGGCACTGGTTGCCGAGGCTGCGTTGGAGCTCTTTGAATTCCCCAAGATGGAGATCTGCCCGTGGGCGCTCCGTGAAGGCTTGATCCTGCGGCGACTTGACCAGCTGGTCTTCGAAGAAGCCCTCGATCCTGCTCCCCACGTAGGCAAGCGCAAGAAGGACAAGTCGAAGAAGAAGGCGGCGAAGGAAGATAGCCACTCGAAAGACAGCCCCGAGGCGCAAGCCATGATTGATAAATTTCCGGTCCCTGTAAACACCCCGTCCCCCACACCCATCCCAGCCCCCGTGGCAGGCGGGCTGGCCTCCTGAGATGAGCAACGACGTCGATCCTGAAGTGAATGACCGCCAGATTCCAGTGGCGCTGTCCAGCGCGTCCGTATACCCCCTGAGTGTCCACGATGCCTTTGCTGTGGCCCAGGACCTGGGGTATGAGGGCGTGGAGGTGATGGTCACCAACAATGCGGTGAGCCAGAACCCGGACGCGCTGATCCAGCTCAGCCACCGCTACCACCAGGAGATCGTCTCCATCCATGCGCCCACACTGCTGCTGACGCAACAGGTATGGGGTACGGCGTGGAACAAGATCGAGAAATCCTGCCAGATGGCCGTGGACGTGGGATGTGACACCGTGGTGGTGCATCCTCCGTTCCGCTGGCAGTCCAACTATGCCGAGAACTTTGTTGAGGGTGTCCGCGAGATCGCATCGACGTACCAAGTACGCATCGCCGTGGAGAACATGTACCCGTGGCGGGTCCGTGGCCGGGAAGCAGTGGCCTACCTGCCGCATTGGGATCCCTTGGGGCAGGATTACGACGACGTCACGTGGGACTTCTCGCACGCCGCCACTGCAGGGGCCAACAGTTTGGAAGCCATCAAGGCGTTGGGGAACAAGCTCCGGCACGTCCACCTCACCGACGGCTCGGGATCGGGCAAGGACGAGCACCTGGTGCCGGGCACAGGGACGCAGCAGTGCGCGGAGGCCTTGCAGCACTTGGCGTCCAGCGGCTTCGATGGTGTTGTTGTGGCCGAGATTTCCACCCGCAAAGCCAAGGTAGCGGGGGAGCGCGAGGAGATGCTCGCCGAAACCCTGCGGTTTGCACGCCAGCACCTCAGCGTTCCGTTGGTGCGAAGCGTGGAGAACTAGCGGCGTCGAACCTCATCCAGCGGCTGTCGTCCTGAAAGGGGCGGCGGCCGCTGTGCTTTAAAGGCCGCAATGCTTTGTGGCTTAAAAGCGAAAGCACCGGCGGCCGAATCGGGAAATGGGGGAAAACCCGCCCGGCCACCGGTGCTGCTGGCGGACATCCCCATGCCCGCCTCATCACTCGCACCCTCAATGAGGTAACTACTAAGTTACGGACCAAGAATGGGTGCTGCCTGCAATAACCTTGGGAACAAGCTGGGAATCCGGAATCCGTTAGACCCCGCCGGAGGCCAACTGCAATGATGGAGCAATGAGCAACCGAATCGCATTCCTTGGCTGTGGATCCATGAACGAAGCAATTCTCGGTGGCCTGATTGCCGCCGGGACAGACCCGTCCGACATTGTGGCCACGGTCCGCCGGGCAGAGCGCGCCGACGAACTGGCCCAACGCCACCACGTCATGGCGATCGCCGGCGAGGAGGAGCCGGACAATAACAAGCTGGCCACCAAGGGCTCCGGCATAGTCATCCTGGGCGTCAAGCCGGTGGGCATTACGGATCTTGCCCGCGAGATCAGCCCGGCGCTTGCGAAGGACACCATTGTTGTCAGCGTTGCCGCAGCGGTTTCCATCGCCCAGCTTGAAGCAGCCCTCCCGGAAGGCCAGCCGGTCATCCGCACCATGCCGAACACCCCAGCCAGGCTGGGACGCGGCGTAGTGTCTGTTTCCCCGGGAACACATTGCTCTCCTGAACAGCTCGAAAAAGCCAAAAAGGCCCTGGCCGGCGCCGGTACGGTGGTGGAGATTCCTGAAGAACAGGTGGATGCCTTGTCCGCGATCAGCGGCTCCGGCCCTGCTTACGCCTTCTATCTGGCCGAAGCGATGGCCGCCGCCGGCGTCGAGCTTGGCCTGGATGCCGAACTGTCCGTAATGTTGGCCCGCGAAACCGTGGCGGGCGCCGGCTTCATGTTGGCCGAACCGGGAGCAGATCCCACCGCCCTCCGCGTCGCCGTGACAAGCCCCAACGGCACCACTGAACGCGCCATTGCCGCGTTTGACGATGGTGGCATCCCCAAGATCATCGCGGACGGTGCCCGCGCAGCTGCCGCCCGCGCAGCGGAGATCACCAAGCAGCTCGGCTGAGTTTTCGTACAGCTAACGCCCCTGAGAGCCGCTCTTAGGGGCGTTAGTTTACAAAAACCCCAGCAGGATTACGGCCGCGCTGCGAAGCGCTCCAGCAAGTCCACGTGTCCGGAGACGATCAACATATCGTGTCCGGACACTTTGGTTTCCGGCCTGGCATAGGTGAAGTCCTCGCCAGGGGTTTTCACGCCAACGATCGTCACGCCGTACTTGGAGCGGACCTTGGATTCTTCCAGCGTGAACCCCACCGTTTCCTTGGGCGGGTACATCTTGACGATCGCGTAGTCGTCGTCGAATTCAATGAAGTCCAGCATCCGGCCGGACACCAGGTGGGCCGCACGGACGCCGGCATCGGCCTCGGGGTAAATCACGTGGTTGGCACCGATCCGCGTGAGGATTTTGCCGTGCGAGGGCGTGATGGCCTTGACCCACAGGTGCTGGATGCCGAGGTCCACCAGGTTTACGGTGATGAGCACCGAGGATTCAATGGACGTTCCCACGCCAACTACTGCGGAGCTGAACTCCTGGGCACCGAGCTGGCGCAAGGCGTCGATGTTGGTGGCGTCTGCCTCTACCACGTGCGTGAGCACTGGCGCCCATTTCTGGACGAGGGTCCGGTCGCGTTCGATCGCCAGGACTTCACGGCCCTGCTTGACCAACTGCTCGGCGGTCGCGGAACCGAACCGGCCAAGGCCAATAACCAGCACTGGTGCGTTGTGGGCGGGGCGGTTGGCGGCCCCCGTGGTACTAGCCAATGATTGGCCTCTCTTCCGGGTAGTGGTACAGCTGGCTGCGTTGGCGCAGGGCCAAGCCTGCAGCAAGGGTGACAGTGCCGACGCGGCCGGCGAACATCAGGACCGTGAGAACATAAACGCCCGACGGCGGCAGCTCGGCACTGAGGTTGGTGCTCAGTCCCACGGTGGCGAAGGCGGAGATGGATTCGAAAAGCACCCGGTCCAATGAGGCGCCGCTGATGGACAGCAGCAGGAACGCTGCCACTGACACGAGCGTGGCTCCCGCGACGATTACCGAGATGGCTACGCGCATGGTGCCTTGGGGGATGGTGCGGCCATAGACCTTCACGTCGGCGTCACCACGGGCCTCGGCCATGATGGCCAGGAACATGACCGCGATGGTGGTTACCTTGATGCCGCCGGCGGTGGAAGCTGAGCCGCCGCCGGCGAACATGAGGGCGTCCGTGAGGAGCATGGTGGTGGATTCCATATGGTTCTGGTCCACCAGGTTGAAGCCGCCCGAGCGTGTCATCACGGAGGCAAACAGCGAATGGGTGATTTTGTCGCCCAGGTCCATATGCGCGATGGTCCGCACGTTGTCCCACTCCATCAGTGCCCACAACACCGTGCCTGCTGCGAGGAGGATGAAGGAGACCTGGATGGTGAGCTTGGTGTGGAGATTCCACTTTTTCCAGTTCAGCCCGTTTTGTTGGAGGACCATCACAACCGGGAAGCCCAGACTCCCCAGGAACACTCCCAGCATCAGCGGGATCAGGATCCACAGGTCGGTTTCGTAGGGGACGATGCCATCGGAGTGGGGCGTGAAACCAGCGTTGTTGAAAGCGGAAATCGAGTAGAAAACGCCGTGCCACACGGACTGCCAGAAGTCCTCACCGAGCACCATGAAGCGCGGAATCAGTGCCAACGCCAACGCCGCCTCAATGACCACTGATGTGACGATGACGATCCGGAGCAGGGTACCCACCTCGCCGAGGCGTCCGGCGTTGTTCATGGCTTCCTGGGCGATGAGTTTGCCACGAACACCCAGCCGCTTGCTGACCATGAGGGCCAGCAACGAGGCGAGTGTCAGGGTGCCGAGGCCGCCAACGAAGATACCCACCAGGATGACCAGCTGGCCAAAAAAGGTCCAGTGGGTGGCGGTGGATACCACTGTCAGGCCCGTGACGCAGACGCTGGAGACAGCGGTGAACATGGCCTGGTGGAGTGGAGTGACGGTACCTTCCGCGGACGCGGCCGGCAAGGACAGTAGCCCCGTAAATACAAGGATCACCACAGCGAACACGGTCAACGCCAAGCGGGCAGGTGAGGTGTTGGCAATGTTGTCAATGAAGTCGCGCACCCGGGTGAAGATCCAGAGACCTTCCCGCTCCTGCTGGTTGGGTTGCCAGTTGGCCGGGCTGGTGGACCGCGACTGGCTTTGAGACATGGCGCTCTTCCTCGGTTGAAACAAGCTTTCCTGAGTAGTAAACCACTATTCCTGCGGCGTAACCGGGCGGTAGCGCCGTCCAGCCTCAGGTAGCCTGTTCTGGATGAACTCCAGGCTTGGGACAACAGCTTCCAGCATTACGCGGTCCGCACTGC
Organism: Arthrobacter sp. yr096; assembly: GCF_900108925.1. NCBI lineage: Bacteria > Bacillati > Actinomycetota > Actinomycetes > Micrococcales > Micrococcaceae > Arthrobacter > Arthrobacter sp. yr096. The sequence goes on from NZ_FNYI01000001.1 coordinate 63,927, forward strand.
CAACGACGGTGGTGTGGGATCCAGCCATGACTGCCTATAACTTTGGTCCGGGCCACCCTATGGCCCCGCAACGGCTGGAACTGACGGCGCGCCTGGCGGAGTCCCTGGGGCTGTTCGGGCACCAGCATGTGGCCGTGGAGGCACCCAGGCTGGCAACCGACGTCGAACTTCTTTCGGTGCACAGCGCCGGGTACGTAGAGGCCGTCCGCCGCGTCAGCCAGGACCCCGGCAATCCGGAAGAAGACCGTGGGCTGGGCACTGAGGACGATCCTGCGTTTGCCGGCATGCATGAGGCCAGTGCCCGCCTTGCCGGTGGTTCGCTGCTGGCGGCCGACACCATCCTGTCCGGCCGGGCAGTCCGCGCCGTGAACTTCAGCGGCGGCATGCACCACGCTGCTCGGGAGCGTGCCAGCGGCTTTTGCGTGTACAACGACGTCGCCATGGCCATCCAAAGACTGCTCGACGGCGGTGTGCAGCGGATCGTCAGCATCGACGTGGATGCGCATCACGGCGACGGGACGCAGAGCATCTTCTGGAACGATCCCAGGGTCATGACCATCAGCCTGCACGAGACAGGACTCACGCTGTTCCCCGGGACGGGCTTCGCCAACGAAACCGGTGGCCCCGACGCTCCGGGCACTGCCGTCAACGTTGCGCTTCCCGCCTTTACAGGTGACGCGGCGTGGCTGCGGGCCTTCCACGCCGTGGTCCCGCAACTCGTGGGCGCTTTCCAGCCCGAAGTGATTGTCAGCCAGCACGGTTGCGATTCCCATCGTGATGATCCCCTGACGCACCTCAACCTCAGCGTTGACGGACAGCGTGAGGCAGCTTCCGCCGTCGCAAGCCTGGCCGCCCGCTACTGCGACAACCGCTGGATCGCCACCGGGGGTGGTGGTTACGACGTCACTGGCGTGGTTCCCCGGGCGTGGAGCCACTTGATCGGAATGGTGACTCAACGCCCGGTGCCGCTGCGCACGCCTGTTCCGGAAGCGTGGCGGACGTACGTGAAGGAAACGTATGGCGTGTGGGCACCGGAGTCGATGGGCGACGACGTAGACGTGTGGTGGCGTTCGTGGGAGGTCGGCTACGATCCTGCGGACGAGGTGGACCGTACCGTTATTGCAACGCGCAAGGAGATCTTCCCGCTGTACGGACTGGATCCCTGGTTCGACTGACGGCAGTCCCCGGTTGCTCAGGGCGTGGTCCGCTCCGTTTGGAAGACGACGCCCGCCGCCCCTACCAGCCAACCCAGCAGCGACAATGCGAACGCCCCAATGAGGTCCGTGGACGCCTGGCCCTTGAACAGCCACAACACCAGGACCAGCATGCCCATGGTCATGTAGACCATGATGGCGAAGATCACCCGGCCGGATAACCGGTTGGCAACAGCTGCCGGGTTCACCAGGGGGCCGCCGTTCCCGGCTTCGGCATTGTCCCGTTTGACTTCGGCAATGGTGAAGCCCAGGGCCGACGCCGTGAGTGAACTCAACGAGGTGGCGAGAACTCCCGCTGCGGTCACCAACGCGCCGTTGAGTTCAGGTGCCACCGCGACGCCGGTGGGCACCCACGTCCCGACGCGCAGCAGAACGGTGGTCCACACCAGGACGAACAATGCCAGGAAGACTGCGGCAATGATGTTGAAAATATGCCGACGGAAGAAGTCAGTCATAGCCCTGCACTCCGTGCTTTTGGCGGCCGGGGCCTGGGAGCCCGGACGGACCGTGACTCCGTTGTAGCACCGGCCCCCTGCAGGGTCAACGAGTGCACGCTGTCGCGGCAGGAAACAGGGATGCCATTTGGCGTATATGTCGCTAGGGTGGGAGGCATGGTGACTGACGACGTATTTGCCGTCATAGCTGAGGCAACCAGGCGCGACATCCTGGTTTCCCTCCGCTCTGGGGATAAAGCAGTAGGCGAATTGGTGGAAGAACTGGCTGCAAGCCAGCCCACAATCTCCAAGCATCTTAAGGTGCTCCGCGAGGCTGATCTGGTCAGCATGCGCGCACAGGGCCAAAAGCGCTTCTACGCGCTCAATCCCAAGCCTCTCGCCGGCGTCGCGAGTTGGCTGGAAACGTTCGACGTCGGACCCGCGGCGCCAACCGTCGTCGCGCCTTCCGCTGGTGTGCCATCTGCTGAGGTACCTGCCGTTGCGCCGGTTGCCGCTGACCGTGCGCCCGAGGTGCCTACCCGCGCCGACGCCATCAGCCAGGCCGTCAAGGTCCACGCAAGCGAAACGCCCGTATCCGTGGACCTCTCGTCGGACGACACCGTTCCGCAGCAGATTGGCCGCACTGTGGGCAGGGCCGCAACCAAGGCTGCTGATCTCCTGGCGAACCTTCCCAACCTGCCAAACCTCCCCAAGTTCGGGCGTAAACGGTAGCGAGCCCCAAGCTAACGTGATCCTCCTCACATTGTGAGTTTTTGTTAACCTTGCCTTTCCTTGAGTTTTCAACGATTTTCTACAGTTGTGTTAACTCCGCTGGAAGGGTCACATTGGCTCCGGATGGAGATCCTATGTCCCTCGGTGCAACCATGAGCGGGACTAATCGTCTCGCCGCGGGTCGGCGCACTGAGGATAGGAACACGCATGGATTCAAGGCTCGAAGCTGTCCGCGACACCGTGTTGGCGCGTAACCCGGGGGAGAAGGAATTCCACCAGGCCGTCACTGAGGTCTTCGAAAGCCTTGGTCCCGTTCATGACCGTCACCCTGAGTTCCTTGAGGGCGCAGTCCTGGAGCGCCTCTGCGAACCCGAGCGCCAGATCATCTTCCGCGTCCCGTGGACCGACGACGCCGGACGAGTCCACGTCAACCGTGGCTTCCGGGTGGAGTTCAACTCCGCGTTGGGCCCCTACAAGGGCGGGCTCCGCTTCCATCCGTCCGTGTACCTGGGCATCGTCAAGTTCCTGGGCTTTGAGCAGATCTTCAAGAACGCCCTCACCGGCATGCCGATCGGTGGCGGCAAAGGTGGCTCGGACTTTGACCCCCGTGGACGTTCCGACGCGGAAATCATGCGTTTCTGCCAGTCCTTCATGACCGAGCTGTACCGCCACATCGGCGAGTACACGGACGTCCCCGCAGGAGACATCGGCGTTGGCGGCCGCGAAATCGGCTACCTCTTCGGCCAGTACAAGCGCATCACCAACCGCTACGAATCCGGGGTCCTCACGGGCAAGGGAATCTCGTGGGGCGGCTCGTTGGTGCGGCCGGAGGCCACCGGCTACGGCACGGTGATCTTCGCCCAGGAGATGCTCAAGACCCGGGGCCAGTCGTTCGATGGCCAGCGCGTGGTGGTGTCCGGCTCGGGCAATGTTGCGATCCATGCCATCGCCAAGGCGCAGTCCCTCGGCGCCACCGTGGTGGCTTGTTCCGACTCCGCCGGTTACGTCGTGGATGAGGCGGGAATCGACGTCGGGCTGTTGAGCCAAGTCAAGGAAGTGGAACGCGCACGCCTGACTGAATATGCGGCCCGCCGTTCCGGAGCCAGCCACGTCTCCGGAGGTTCTGTGTGGGATGTCAATGGCACCGTCGCGCTGCCCTGCGCCACGCAGAACGAACTCGACGGCGATGCCGCTGCCAAGTTGGTCAGCAACGGCCTCATTGCCGTGGCCGAAGGCGCCAACATGCCCTCCACGAGATCAGCCGTGTCCGTGTTCCAGGAAGCCGGGATTTTGTTCGGTCCGGGAAAGGCTGCGAACGCGGGCGGTGTTGCTACTTCCGCGTTGGAGATGCAGCAGAACGCCAGCCGGGACTCATGGTCCTTCGAGCACACCGAACAGCGCCTCACCGAGATCATGGTGGGCATTCACGATCGCTGTGCAGCCACGGCTGAGGAATACGGCGCACCCGGAAACTACGTGGTGGGCGCCAACATTGGCGGCTTCGTCAAGGTAGCTGATGCGATGCTGGCCCAGGGCCTCATCTAGCACCCTTAAACCAGCGAGGTAGCAGCAGAGGCCGTTGCGAGCTTTCACAACGGCCTCTGCTGCTACCTGCATGGTTGTTTTAGCGCTGGAGCAGCCGCACGTGATCCGGGTTGAGGTCCGCCACCTTGCTCACACCGAGGAGTGCCATGGTCCGGGTCATGTCCTTCTCCAGGATCTGGATGGTGCGGTCCACACCCTCGCGTCCGCCGGCCATCAGGCCGTAGAGGTAGGCGCGGCCGATCAGTGCGAAGTCGGCGCCCAGGGCAAGGGCTGCCACAATGTCGGCGCCGCTCATGATGCCCGTGTCCAGCATGACGGCGGCGTCGCTGTTGTCCGCCTTGAGTGCCGTAGTAACTTCCGGCAGCAGGTGGAACGGAATGGGTGCGCGGTCCAGTTGGCGGCCGCCATGGTTGGACAGGATGATGCCGTCGGCGCCGTGATCCACCACCTTGCGGGCGTCCTCGACGGTCTGGATGCCCTTGACCACCAGCTTGCCCTTCCAGGTTTCCCGCAGCCAATCGAGGTCCTGATAGGTCAGGGTGGGGTCGAACATCGAGTTGATGAGGTCCGCCACGGTGCCGGTGTAGCGCGAGAGCGACGCGAACGTGAGGGGCTCGTGCGTGAGGAAGTTGAACCACCAGGCCGGGCGGTATGACGCGTCCAGCACAGTCTTCAGGGTCAGTGCCGGCGGGATGGTCATGCCGTTGCGCACATCGCGCAGGCGCGCACCGGCTACTGCCGTGTCCACGGTGACCATGAGGGTATCGTTGCCGGCTTTTGCGGCGCGTTCGATGAGTTCCAGCGAGCGGTCGCGGTCCGTCCACAGGTACAGCTGGAACCAGTTGCGGCCGTTCGGAGCAGCGGTTGCCACGTCCTCGATGGATGCTGTGCCCATGGTGGAAAGGGTGTACGGAATGCCTGCGGCTTCTGCGGCCTGGGAGCCGGCGTACTCGCCTTCAGACTGCATCATGCGGGTGAAGCCAGTGGGTGCTATCCCAAACGGCAGGCGTGATTCCTTGCCGAGGATGTCCGTGCGGAGATCGATCGTGGAAACATCGCGCAGGATGCCCGGGCGGAATTCGATGTCCTGGAAGGCCTGGCGTGCCCGGCGCAGCGTGATCTCTTCTTCGGCCGCGCCGTCGGTGTAATCGAAGGGTGCCTGCGGGGTGCGGCGCTTGGCGATATCGCGCAGTTCCCAGATGGTGCTGGCCCGCTTCAGGCGGGCGGCCTTGCTGAATTCGGGCTTCTTGAACTGCATCAGGGGCGCCAGATCGGAAACCTTGGGAACGCGGCGCTTGAGGGCCGGGGGCTGGAGGGCAGATCGCTGCCCGACGGCGGGAGCCGGCTGTTCGGGGCGCGTCACGTTGTGGTCGTTGCCGGCATTGGCGGGCGCGGCCGTGAGTTTGGGGTCGAGGGTGTCGGTCATGCGGTTCTCCCTTGAAATCTGTGGTCCTGCCTCTGTGGTCTAACCACACTGTAATCCATGTGGTTGGACCACATCAACTAGTATTCCGGTATGCGTACGCACGAGTTGGTCCTGCAGTGGATCGAGAAGCAGTTGTCTGACGGAGACCTCGCACTGGGTGGCCGCTTGCCGGGGGAGCGTGCCATGGCTGAGCAATTGCAGGTCTCCCGGACATCCGTGCGCGAAGCCGTCAGGATTCTTGAGGCAATGGGAGTAGTCCGCGCCGGGGTGGGCTCGGGGAAGGATGCGGGGACAGTGGTCATCGCCGAGCCGGGGTCTGCGCTGGGTTCAACCCTCCGGCTGCATGTGGCCACCCGGCATCTTCCGGTGGCGGACATTGTGGAGACCCGCGTCCTGCTCGAATCGTGGGCGGCCGAGCGGGCCCGCGTGGGTGTGCCGGAGCTGGAGGAGGCTGCCGCGTTGCTGGATCAGATGGACGCGGCCCTGGACATCGACACTTTCCTGGCCCTCGATGCCCGGTTCCATGTGGCGCTCGCGCAGGCCGCGGGCAACTCGGTGGTCAGCGCCATGATGGCCTCGCTCAGGGGCGCAATCGAGAATTACGCAGGCGAGCTGACGGGGAATCTGCCCGACTGGGAAGCAACCTGTGCCCGGCTCCGGGCCGAGCACCGCGCCATTCTCACCGCTGTGAACAACAACGACGGCGGCAAGGCGGCTGAGCTTGTTGCTGCCCACATTCAAGGCTTCTACAAAGAGGCCGGAGTGGGCTCCCAGCCACCCCTGCCGTAGAGCAACGCGGGGTCCTGAGGTCCCAAGATGATCTTCAGGATGGGCCCTCAGTCACCACCCCGCATCGCTGGTTTACACGGGGGAGAGGGCAGGGGCTGCCGTGCTCTTGCGGATCTCCACGCGGGGAGAGAATTCGTCCTGTGCCTGGGTGGTGGCCTCCCCGGCCTGCTGAATCTGTTCGCGCATCCTCCGCCATGCCAGGCTTCCCAACTCGTTGATGGGCACGGCCGCGGTGGTCAGTGGGGGAGTTGTGTATTTGGCGAACGGGATGTCGTCGAACCCGGTCACTGAGATGTCCTCCGGCACGCGTACCCCGCGCTCGTGCAGGCCGCTGAGCAGGCCCATGGCAACGAGGTCGTTGAACGCCAGGATTCCTGTAGCCCCACTGGCGATGATGGCCTCGGTGGATTCGTGGCCGGAGTCGAAGTTGGAGCCGCCGTGGAGCATCTGCAGCTCTATCTCAGGGTGTTCCGCCCGGAACTGGTCCAATCCGACAAGGCGCTGGCGGTTGGAGGCACTGTGCTCGGGGCCGGAGAGGAAAGCCAGGCGGCGGTGCCCCAGCGATACCAGATGGTGGGCCAGCTCCTGGATGCCCTGCCCGTAATCCACGCTCAGGCTGGGAGTGTTGGTGGCGATGGTGGTGCGGTTGATGAGCACCAGCGGATGCAGGGTTGGTGCCAGTTCCTCGAGCTCGGCGTCGCCCATGCGGGGCGCACAAAGGACCACGCCGTCGCAGCGCCTCCTGGCCTCGCCGGCCAGGATTGCTTCTTCGCTGGTGACTTCGGAGGAGTCGGCAATGAGGACGCGGTACCCGTCCTGGGCGGCGGCGATGCTCAGCCCGCGGAGGATCGCCTGGAAGGTGGGGTTGGCCAGGTCCGGTACCACGATTCCAATGGTGTCTGTCTTGCCCAGGGCAAGGCTACGGCCCACGGGGTTGGGTTGGTACTTAAGTTCCAGTGCGGCTGCCCGGACGCGTGCGGCGATCCCGGGATCCACGGCGGCGTTACCGTTCATGACGCGGGATACGGTGGCGTGCGAGACGCCTGCTTTCTCCGCGACGTCGGCTATCCCAACGCGCCTGTTGGTGTTCCTGCGTGCCATGCGGCCCCTTCCCATTGCTCGCCTCCCGGATGCTCCGTCGTTGGAGCAGTGGTTGACGTGACCACCAGAGTCTTGATACAAAGCTTATAACGCTCTGAGAAAACGCTTTCTCATGATTCTTCCCACACGAAGCCGGGCCGTCAAGCGGTTCACTCCTGCCTTTTGAAAGGGGCATCTCCCATGGCCAACATGGTCAACGTCGACTCAGCCGAGACCCAGACCGCATCTGCCGCACACGCAGCCCGGACCGAAGGCCCCCAGCGGACCCGAATAGCCCTCATTGGAACCGGCGGCCGCTCAGAGATGTACATCCGGGCAATTTACGGGCAGCACGCGGACGTCGCTGAACTGATCGCCCTGTCCGACGTCAATCAGGGACGTGTGGATTTTTACCAGGAACTCATCAAGGAACTGGGCGGAACGGAGCCCGTGGCATCCTTCGAGCCGGACCAACTCACCAGCTTCATCCAGTCCAATGGGATCGAGCGGGTCATCGTCACGACGCCCGACTACACCCACGCGGACTACATCGTAGAGGCGCTTGAGGCGGGTGCCGACGTCGTGGTTGAAAAGCCTCTCACCATCGACGTTGAGGGCTGCCGCCGCATCACCGAAGCCGTAGCCACAACCGGCCGGAACGTGGTGGTGACGTTCAACTACCGATACTCGCCGCGCAACAGCGCGCTCAAGGAAGTCATCCAGAATGGCGTGATCGGAAAGGTCACGTCCATCGACTTCAGCTGGGTGCTGGATACCGTGCACGGCGCCGACTACTTCCGCCGCTGGCACCGCGAAAAGAAGAACTCCGGTGGCCTGCTCATCCACAAGGCTTCGCACCACTTCGACCTGGTCAACTGGTGGATCAACGATGTTCCGGAGCGCGTGTTTGCCTCCGGTGGCCTTCGCTTCTACGGCGATAAGAACGCTGCAGAGCGCGGCTTGGGTGCCCGTCCGGAGCGCGGCACCGTGGATGGCCTCGAACACGATCCGTTCCGCCTGGACATGCGTGAGGACGAGCGTTTGAAGGCCCTGTACTACGACAACGAGAAGTTCGACGGTTACATCCGTGATCAGGACGTTTTCACCGAGGGCATCACCATCGAGGACAACCTCGCTCTGGTGGTGGACTACCAGGGTGGACCGACTCTGAGCTACTCCCTGAACGCCCACAGCCCGTGGGAAGGCTACCGCGTCACCGTCAACGGCACCGAAGGCCGGGCTGAACTCGAAGTGGTGGAGCGCGCCGCCGTCGAATCCAGCACCGACAAGAAGACAGTGGTTGACCCGAGCGCGACGCCCATCGAGGAAGAAGACGCAGTGCGCCGCAACGGGGAACGCCTTGTTGTCCAGCGTCACTGGGAAGCTGCCTACGAGGTCCCGATCATCAACGGCGAAGGTGGCCACGGTGGCGGCGACAACCTGCTGCTCTCGGACCTCTTCAATGGCCCCGGCATCGACCCGCTGGGCCGCCCGTCCGGCTACATCGATGGACTCCGGTCTGTGTCTGTGGGCATCGCCGGCAACCAATCCCTCGACTCAGACCTGCCCGTCCGCATCAGTGAACTTGGCCTCGGCGCTGATCTCAGCCGCGGCCAGGCCTGACCGGTTCACCAACCACGCAAGGAAAAGACCATGAGCAGGATATTCGTCACCGGCGGTTCCGGCCGACTGGGCCGCAGCGTCGTGGCGGGCCTCGCGGAGGCCGGCCACGCGGTGATTTCGGTTGACCGGGATGCCATCCCGGCAGAGCAATTGCCGGCCGGAGCCGAGCAATACACCGCAGATCTGCTGGCGCCGGGGGAAGCGGAGCGGCTCATCCGGGAAACAGCGCCCGACGCCGTCATCCACCTCGCTGCTATTGCCGTACCTTTCAGCGCACCCGAGGACGTCATCTTCAGCACGAACACCCGGCTCGCCTACGCAGTGGTCAGTGCGGCCACCGACGCAGGCGTACTCAAGATCGTGACGGCAAGCAGCCCCACCGCCCTGGGCTATGGCTCACCGGCCGGGTGGCTGCCGCCGTCGTTCCCTTTGGATGAGCAGACGCCGCCCAAGCCGTGGAACGCCTATGCGCTGTCCAAGTTGATCGCCGAACAGACGGTGCAGATGTTCGCAGCCGCGCAGGGCGAGAAGATCAGGTACGCGGCATTCCGCCCGTGTTACGTCATCTCCCCGGAAGAATGGGAAGGTGCACTGACGCAGCAGGGACATACGGTCCGCGAACGCCTGGATGATCCCGCCCTGTCCGCTCCGGCCCAGTTCAATTATGTGGACGCCCGGGACGTGGCCGATTTCCTGGACGTGCTCCTGAACAAGATGGACTCGATCCCCAATGGCGAGGTGTTCTTCGTTGGAGCGAAGGATGCTTTGGCCACGGCACCGCTGGCAGAACTCTTCCCGCGCTTCCTGCCAGGCAGCGGTCCGTTGACCGAACATCTGACCGGCACCAGCCCGGCATTCTCCATCGACAAAGCCCGTGAGCTCCTCGGCTGGGAGCCGAAGCGCACGTGGCGCACCGAGCTTACCCCCGCTTACGAAGGGCCTGACACGGCCTCGGAACAAGCAGCAAACACCCAAGCAGCACTCAATGACGAGATCCACGCCGGCCTGGTCCCGGCGGGAGCAACCAAGGAGACACCATGAACTTTGACGGCGTACTGTTCTTCCCCGTCACGCCCTTCGCCGAAGACGGCAGCGTAGATGTGGCGCTCTTGAAGGAGCACATCACCTCCCGACTGCCGTTTGGCCCGGGTGGCGTGTTCCCCGCCTGCGGCACCGGTGAGTTCCATGCGCTCTCCCTGGAGGAGATCCGCACTGTGGTGACCGCCGCCGTCGAGGCTGTTGCCGGAGCTGTTCCGGTGGTCTCCGGTGCAGGCGGACCGCTTGGTCACGCCATTGCCGCTGCCAAGGTAGCCGAGGAAGCCGGTGCGGATGCCCTCCTGGTGCTCCCGCCCTACCTGGTTACCGGTCCAACTGACGGCGTAGTGGCCTACGTCGAGGCCATTGCTGCTGCGAGCAGCCTGCCCGTGATCGTGTACCACCGCGGTACCGCCAAGTTCACGGCCGACGCCATCACCCGCCTCACGGCCAACCCGAAGGTGGTGGGCTTCAAGGACGGAATCGGAGACGTCGGCCTGGCCCAGGAAATCGTGTCGGCCATCAACGCCAGCGGACGCACCGACTTCGCCCTGTTCAACGGCCTGCTGACGGCCGAACTGACCCAGGGTGCATACCGTGGCCTGGGCATCCCGCTGTACTCCTCTGCCGCGTTCGCCATGGCTCCGGAAATCGCCAAGGCGTACTACGACGCGTACATGTCCGGCGACGAAGAGCGCCGCCACGCCCTGCTTGAAGGTTTCTACGCGCCGCTGGTTCGTCTCCGTGACCAGACTCCTGGTTTCGGTGTCTCCCTCATCAAGGCAGGTCTTCGGCTCGCCGGATTGCCTGTGGGCCCGGTCCGTCCGCCGCTGGTTGACCCCAACGAGGAACAACTGCTGGAGCTCAAGTCCATCCTGGCCAAGGGCCACGAGCTGGCCGGCAGCTGATGCCCGCCCGCATTACGGGCCTCACCACCCGGCTGATCACGGTGCCGCTGTTGCGCAGCTGGGGTGCGGAGGCGCCTGAGAACCATGTGATCGTCACGGAACTGACCACGGACGACGGCGGCACCGGCCACGGTTTCTCGTGGACGCCCACCATTGGCCCCCAAGCCGTCAAAGCCTTGCTGGACCACGACATCGCACCGTTCATCCTGGGACTCGAGGCGAATCCGGAGATCGTGTGGGACCAGCTCTGGAAGCGGCTGCACGAGGCCGGCGGGGGAGGACTGACCACCATCGCCATGGCTGGTGTTGACCTTGCGCTTTGGGACTTGAAGGCGAGCCAGGCGGGCACGTCCGTCACGGGACTCCTGGGTCAACGCCAGGAATCCGTGGAAGTGTACGGCTCCGGCGTCAACCTGCACTACACCCTGGAGCAGTTGGTGGAGCAAGCCCAGCGATGGGTTGCCGCAGGGCACAACGCTGTGAAGATCAAGGTGGGTAAACCTGAGCTGCGGGAGGACGCCGAACGCGTTGCCGCCGTGCGCCAGGTGATCGGCCCGGACCGGCTGCTCATGATCGACGCCAACCAGCGATGGGACCTTGCCCATACGTTCCGTGCCGTGGATATGTTGGGAGAGTACGGACTGGAGTGGTTGGAAGAACCGATCCGCGCCGACGACCTCTGGGCCTACCGGCGCCTGCGCAAGCACTCGCCCATCCCTATAGCACTGGGCGAGAACGTCCACACGATCTACCGCTTCCGCGACTTCATCGAAGCTGAAGCCGTGGACATCATCCAGCCCAACATCGTCCGGGTAGGCGGCATCACCCCGTTCCGCAGGATTGTTGAGCTGGCCCGCGCCAACAGCATCAGGGTGGCGCCGCACCTGCTTCCGGAGCTCTCCGGACAGCTGGCCCTCACCCTGGCCGAAACCGTGAGTGTTGAAGACGTTGAGGATGCATCGTTCCAGCAGCTCGGCATTCTGGCCGGACCTTCCCCGGTAAGTATCCACAACAGCAGGCTCACCTCGTCAGGCCTTCCCGGGCTTGGCTTCGGCTTCAACGGGCAGCCGCACACATCAGAGACGGCTGCACCAGGGAACTCCGCCCATGAGAGTAAAGGAAACCGCATTGAGTACAGCAACTCTTGACCTGACCGCCGTCACAGCGGCAGCTACTGCAGCGGCGAAAGCAGCCGCAGCAGCTTCCGACGCCGAGCGCGCCGCGTGGCTGACCGCCGTCGCCGATGCCCTGGACGCCAACGTCACTGAGCTGGTGGCAATCGCGGACTCGGAAACCAGCCTTGGCACTGCCCGGCTCACCGGCGAGGTTGCGAGGACCAGTGGGCAGCTGCGGCTTTTCGCCAATGTCATCACTGAGGGCTCCTACCTCGAAGCCGTGATTGATCACGCTGACCCCTCGGCTACTCCGCCGAAGCCCGACCTTCGCCGCATCCTGCGTCCAATCGGCCCGGTAGCCGTGTTCTCGGCGTCGAACTTCCCGTTCGCTTTCTCCGTGGCCGGCGGCGACACCGCGTCCGCGTTGGCCGTCGGCTGCCCGGTGATCGTCAAGGCGCACTCGGGTCACCTCCGCCTCTCCGAGCGGACCGCTGAGATCGTCATCGAAGCTCTGGCCAAGGCAGGAGCCCCTGACGGGATCTTTGCGTTGGTCAGCGGACGCGAGGCCGGCACGGCACTGGTCCAGGATCCTGCCATCAAGGCGGTGGGTTTCACTGGCTCCATCCCGGGCGGCCGCGCACTGTTCGATCTGGCGTCCTCCCGCCCGGAACCGATTCCGTTCTACGGCGAGCTGGGAAGCCTCAACCCGGTGGTCATCACGGCAGATGCCTTGGCCGAGCGTGGACAGCAGCTCGCTGCCGGCCTGGCAGGGTCCTTCACGCAGGGTGCGGGCCAGTTCTGCACCAAGCCCGGGTTGGTCTTCATCCCGGTGGGGACGGACTTCGCGTCGCACCTCGCTGAGGCGAGCAAGGACAAGCCCACGGCCGCCATGCTCACCGAGCGAATCGCTGAGGCCTACCCGGACGGACTGCGCCACGTCGCGGACCAGCCGGGCGTCGCCGTCATCAGCGGCACTGTGCAGCAGGACAGCCTGGCAGATGGTGCCGCTCCCGTGGTGTTCTCCACCAGTGCGGCCAACGTGCTGGAACGTCCCGATGAGCTGTTGGAGGAGTGCTTCGGCCCCACCACGCTGCTCATCGAGTACGCCAACCAGGAGGAACTCTCCGCTGCCCTCGCAAAGGTTCCAGGCAGCCTCACTGGGACGGTCCACGCGCAGCCCGGGGAAGATGTTGCGGCGTTGGTGGAGCAGCTCAGCACCTTGGCCGGCCGGGTCCTGTTCGATGGCTGGCCCACGGGTGTCGCCGTGAACTGGGCCCAGCAGCACGGTGGCCCCTACCCGGCCACCACCTCGCTGTTCACCTCCGTTGGCGCCACTGCGGTACGCCGCTTCCAACGCCCGGTGGCCTACCAGGATGCCCCGGAAAGTGTGCTGCATCCGGCATTGCACGACGCCAACCCGCTGGGCATCCCGCGGCGTGTGGACGGCGTGCTGACGCTCGGCTAACGCCGGCTGTCGCAGACGAAAGGGGCGGGGTCACCGTGATGGTGACCCCGCCCCTTTCGTGTTTGCTTGCCGCGGTTACGGGCGCAGTGTCAGCGGACGACGGCGGCCGTCAACGTCCGTGGTGGGCCAGCGTTCGTCCACGGTCAGGACGCGCACACCGGAATCCGTGAGCAGAACCGTGTACTCGATCTTTACGCCAGGACCGGACGGGTTCCAGGTGAAGGGCTGGTTGAGGACAATGGTGTCCGTGACCTCGGCCGTCACCCGGGGATCGCGGCCTGCGTAACCTGCAGGTCCGCCTTGGTGGTGGAGCGTCCACTGATCGTCCCCGAATCCGTGCCTCGCGTAGGCCGACTTGATCGCCGTGAAGACCTCGTTCAGCTTGGCGCCCGGGACCGTGGCCCGGAAGATGTCGGCCTCAACCGCAGCGATGCGGGCCTCGGCGTCGAGCTCCTGGGGAGAGCCGGCGTCGAAAGCCACCCAACGGGTCACATTGGCTACCAGACCGTTCCGGCGCGCGCACACAACCGCCATGGCGCGCCGGCCGATGGGGGAGTGGGTGGCCAAAGGATGCCGGAAGTCGCTGCGGTCAGCACCATTGCAGAGCAGGACGAGCGGTTCGGCACCCACAGCAACAATCCTGGCGGCCAGGTCCGATACCAACTGGAACTCGGTGGTCTCCGGCGTCACAGCCGTGAGAACATCCGTCATGGCGGCGGCTGCGTCGACTGACAGGGCGGCATAGCGGGCTGCTTCCGCGGGCAGGAGTTGCTGGCGGGCGGCCCGCAGTTCCGAGCTGACTGCGGCTTCCACCAGCGGGTCACCGTCGATCGCCAGACCAGCCGCCGCAGCATGCAGCTGGCCGTGCCACGGCACGGTGTCCAGGCTGACGCCTTCCGGCAGTTCCTCGGCGGCAATCCGCCCGGCCTCGTTGTTGAACGTGACCAGGTGGTCCCCCGTGCGGTCCACCAGGAGGGCAGCGATGGGGTCGCCGGCCAGGCTGATGTGGACACGGCTGCCATCCAGGTACCACGTGAGCGCCGTGTTGGACGTGAGGAGAAGCGAATCGCGTCCAGCCTCGTCGAGGATGTCCAGGACCCGGCGGCGCTTCACTGCACGGTCGGCGGCGTTGCCCGGTGCCGTGAGTGCAGTGATGGCGGTGAGTGCCGTGCGTGCGGTGACTGCACTGTTTGCCGCCAGGGCGGGAGTGGATTGAGTGGGTGTGGTCATGCCTGGTCCCCCAAAGTAGTGATGAGCTGTTCAATGTCTTGTGTTGCCAGGAAGCCATCCGTGACGAGCACAGTGACCGACCTGTGGACAGGGCGTCCCGGTTCGGCGGGCACCGGGGCATCCCAGGCCAACGACAATCCGACGCCGGGATAGCCGGCATGCCGCACGAACCAAGGGTCCGGGGCCTGCGGTGAAGCAAGAAAGACGAGTGTTGCCGGGTGGCCCAGCCCACCGTCGCCGGTGACGTGCGCTGCGCCGGAAGTACCGGCGTCGAACGTTCCCGACCACGCCAGCCAGGGCGCCACGCTGCCGTGCACGGCGTCCTCGCCACGCGCGTCCGGAGTCCAGATGGTGGCATCTGCTACTTTTGGCAGCCGCCAGAAGAAGCCGCCGTAACCACCCTGAGGCCGTCCGTTGGAGCCGGGGCTGCCCAACAGCACGGTGCGCCCGGTGGCGGACTCCAACGTGAAGTCCAGCATCAGCTTCCACGCTGAATTTCCGACGCCGGCCCAGCGCCACTCGCGTTGTTCGCGGAGCACAGGTGATCCGTCAGGACCGATCCAGCTCAGCTGTTCGCGCCTGCGCCCGGACGAGTGCTCTGCGGATTCGATGGCAATATGGCCGTGGTCTTGACGCCAAACGTAGGCCCCGGCGTCGCGGGTGTAAGTCCGGCCACCCCAAAAGTTGATGCCGTCCACGTCCTGGAGGGCGACGCCTGCTCCGAGGTGCCACACGTGGTCCTCCGGGACGTGGTCAGTGACCACCGTGCCGGCCAGGGTTCGTATGGGGTGGAGGTAGGGGCGTGGGGACGACGTTGCCCGGACGCCGGACCCATCCTGGAGGGTAGCGACGGTGGTGCCGTTGACCTTGAGGGTTGGCCCGCTGGACGCAGTCCATGGGGCTCCCAGTTCCGCGAACGTCGCTTGGCCCAGGGCTGCCCGTTGGATCAGGGTTTGGATGCCGTGGACCACGGGGTGGGCGTCGTCGCCGACTCCCTCCCACGTGATGAAATCCGGGTGGATGGGCTGTGGCGCGTCCGCTGTCCGGATGGCTTCAAGGACGGCCACGTAGGCGCCGGCGCCGCTGAGCGGGCTGAGGAGATCCTCCTCGCCGCGCGCTGCCAAGAGGTTCTCCAGGAGGTCTTTCCGCCCAAATGCCTGGGTACGGACACCCTCCGGAGTGGTGATCTCCACACGGTCCTCCGTGTAGGAGAGGGTGAGCTGGCCAAGCGTGCCGTAGATAGTGACTGCCGGTGCGGACTGGACGGGTGCGCAGAGCGTCAGGGCGCAGGTCAGGACTGTGCCGTCCGTGGTCCGCACCCGTACCACGGAGGTGTCGTCACTCTCGGTATCGTTGGCCCGGTAAAGGTCGGTGTCCACGGATTCGACGTCCGCCACGGTCCTTGCACCGGCCAGCCGAAGCCCGGTAGCAACCGCGTGCGCCAGCGCGTTGGTTGCCACCCCGTCCACCACATCGGTGCCGTTCAGGTTCCGTTTTCCGGCCCACCGGGACCGCTTGAAATACCCTTTGGTGCGAAGCCACAGACCTGTGGCACTGATGCCCCGGACCTCGCCGATCCCGCCGGACGCCACCAGTGCTTCGATGGCGGGGAGAGCATCGGAACCAAGGCTCTGAAACCCAATTTGCACCAGGCGGCCAGCGCTTTCTGCGGCCGCCATGACCTCCTCATACTGCGCCATCGATGCCACCGGTGGCTTTTCCAGATACACGTTGGCGCCGGCTTTGAGGGCTGCGAGGGCAAGGGGAGCATGGGTTTGGATGGGTGTGGAGACGATAACGACGTCTGGTGCGGTCCCGGCATCCAGCAGATCATCGAGGGAAGCAAACACCTGGACCTGGGGCCCAAGTGTGCCCTCGGCAGGAGGCCGCGGATCGGCGACGGCCACCAGCTCCAGGGCACCCTCGGCCGAGAGCCGATCCAGGTTCTCCAGATGCCGTTCGCCGAAGCCGTGCACGCCCACCAGCGCGATGCGGGGGAGGCGTACGGGGTGTTCCACTGCCGTGGAGGTGAGGGGTTGAGTCATGAGTCTGTCCTAGCTGGCTCAGGTGTAGGCGAACTGGGGTGCCGGGGTTGCAGGGCTGCGGTCAGGAAGGTGGCAGCCTGTTCCTGCATGGCCGGGGTGAAAACGTGTGGTTGCTGCCAGAAGCTGCCGGTATAGCGCTCGCGTGGCAGCTGCCTCGACAGATAGGCGTGGGCATCGCGCATTCCCTGTTCCGGGAAAAGCTGATCGTCAAGGGCGTACTGGACCAGTACTTGCGCGCTGGACCGGACGGCCAGATCCGGCCAATCCCCCAGCCGTGCCAGGCCAGGGGAGTGCAGCAACCAGGAGTGCGCGTCCACATACGCGGGCAGCAACGATGCGAAGGTAGTCATCATGCAGGTCACCACGTAGCCCCGGATCATGGGACTCAGGGCAGCGAGCACCATGGCCCTGCCGCCACCGCCGGAGAATCCGAGGCAACCGATCCGCTCCGGGTCCAGCCCTGGCAGCGATCCGAGGACGTGCAGCGCGGCGAGATCGTCGTGTGCAACAGTCCCCGCAACGGTGGTTCCCAGCAACGCTGCTGCTTTCGCCACAGTATCCTCGTGGGCGCCGGCCGCTGCGTCGTACAGTTCCGCCGGGGAAGGTTCGACGCCGGCCTCCCGCCAGATTGCCCGCTGGCCATTGACGGATGTGGCCGTCCGCAAGGGCAGGGGATCGAGCTGGAAGCGGCGGCTGCCCCACATGAAGGTGTCATGCGCCAGGACGGCGAATCCCTGTTGGGCCAACCAGGTAGCCAGTGCCCGGCCGCCGTAGAGCTTGGCGCGCATTTCAAGCGGCACAGTGCCCAAGCCGTCCGTGAGGCTCAATCCATCCGGACGGGAGCCGTCGTCGTGGTTATCCACCCCGGGCGGCGCCGCGACGAGCCGCTCCGCGCCGTAAGCCTTGATGCCACCGTGGCAGTGCAATGCAAGCAGCCCGGGGAGAGGTCCCGTGGCGCCGGCCGGCCGCACGAACCATGCGGACGTCCTTGGGCCGAATCCCACCTGCCATGAAAGGCGGGAGGTGATGACGTCGTCGTGCCTTGATTCTGAATGGACCGTGTATCCAAGGTCTGTTGTTACGGAGGGAACCCCCAGTGTGTCGGCCAGCTGCTGGGCGCCCGGGGAATCAGCGACGTGGCGGTGTGCCGCGTAGCCGGGCCAGTCTTCATAGCCGCCCAGCGCACTGGGGCGGGCGGGGCTTTCTGCCACGTCAGCCGCGGTCATGGCAGGTGGGGTGGGTGGGAAACAATAGTGTCCTGCCTTATCGATGCGGGAGGGTGTGCGTTAGCTCACGCCGGGCTTCTTCAGCGTGGGGAAATCGATGTGGGCGGCTTCGCAAGAAAACGCTTTCTCAAAAATTAGCAAAAGGCTGTACATGGGTCAAGAAAACGTTTACTTTGGTACGGAGCCGCTGAAAGCCGGGACCCGAATCCCGGCCTTTCACGGGGAAGCGCCAGAAGAACGGCGGCGCCCCGGACGGCAAGCACCAACCAGACTCGAACTCCGTGGATGGCCACGATGACCAAAGGAGACCACATGGCCGCTGTTACACACACGGGGACGCCGCAAGGCGTTCGCGCTCCGGCGAGGGGGAAGCAATGAGCGCAATTGGCGAACTCTCTACGATGACCCGCCGCAAGGGCCCCATGACCAAGGAAGAGAAGAAGGCCAACGGCCGCGACAACAAGGCCGCCTACGTCTTCCTTCTTCCCTGGCTGCTGGGCCTGGCCGTCATCACCGTGGGCCCCATGCTGATGTCCTTGTACCTGTCCTTCACGGACTACAACCTCCTGCAGCCGCCGGAGTGGGTTGGCCTGGACAACTTTGTCCGGATGTTCGGCGATGCCCGCCTCCACAACTCGCTCCGCGTCACCTTCACCTACGTTCTGGTGGGTGTTCCGCTCCAGTTGGCCGTGGCCCTGGTGATTGCGCTGGTCCTGGACAAGGGGCTGCGCGGCCTTCCGTTCTACCGCTCCATCTTCTACTTGCCCTCCCTGCTGGGTGGCTCCGTTGCTGTTGCCATCCTGTGGAAGCAGATCTTCGGCACCACAGGCCTGGTGAACCAGGTCCTGGCGATGGTGGGCATCGAGGGACCGGGATGGATTTCTGACCCCAACACTGCCCTGGGCTCCATCATCCTGCTGCACGTCTGGACTTTCGGCAGCCCCATGATCATCTTCCTGGCAGGCCTGCGCCAAATCCCGGTGATGTACTACGAGGCGGCCAAGGTGGATGGTGCAACCACCCTTCAGCAGTTCTGGCGGATCACGCTGCCGATGCTGAGCCCCATCATCTTCTTCAACCTGGTGCTGCAGATCATTGGCTCGTTCCAGTCGTTCACCCAGGCGTTCATCGTCTCCGGCGGCAATGGCGGCCCGTCCGACTCCACCATGTTCTTCACCCTGTACCTGTACCAAAAGGGCTTCGGCCAGTTCGACATGGGCTACGCCTCGGCGATGGCCTGGTTCCTGCTGGTCATCATCGGTGTCTTCACTGCCATCAACTTCATCGCTTCAAAGTATTGGGTGTTCTACGATGACTAAACTCCAGACCCTCCCCGCCGCTACCTCGTCCGACGCCAAGTCCGGCAAGAGCCCGCGCCGCCGTGAGTCCCGGGGAAACCTGGCCTTCAGCCGCAGCGCCCGCATCAAAGGCCTGATCAAGCACGCCATCCTGATCCTTGTTGGTGGCGTGATGATCTACCCGCTGCTGTGGATGGTGGTTTCCTCACTCCGCCCCAACGACCTCATCTTCCGCGAACCCGGCCTCTGGCTGGAGAACCTGGAAATGAGCAACTACACCGATGGCTGGTCAGCGCTGACGCACCCGTTCGGCCATTACATGATCAACTCAGCGATTGTGGTCCTGGGCTCCATTGTCGGCAACCTGGTTTCCTGCTCCATGGCCGCGTACGCCTTCGCCCGCCTGCAGTTCAGCGGCAAGAAGCTGTTCTTCGGCATCATGCTGTTGACCATCATGCTCCCCTTCCATGTGGTGATCGTGCCGCAGTACATCCTGTTCTCGCAGATCGGCTGGGTGAACACCTTCTGGCCGCTCATCGTGCCCAAGCTCCTGGCCACGGATGCGTTCTTCGTGTTCCTCATGGTCCAATTCATCCGCGGTATCCCCAAGGACCTCGACGAAGCAGCCCGCATCGACGGCGCCGGCCACCCCAGGATCTTCCTCCGCGTCATCCTGCCCCTGATGGTCCCGGCCTTGGCCACCACCACCATCTTCACGTTCATCTGGACATGGAACGACTTCTTCGGTGCACTTATCTACCTGACGGATCCGGACATGTTCACGGTGCCGGTAGCCCTGCGGGCCTTTGTTGACTCGCAGTCCGCCACGAGCTGGGGATCGCTCTTCGCCATGTCCATCGTGTCCTTGCTCCCCGTCTTCCTGGTGTTCCTGTTCGGCCAGCGATTCCTCATCAAGGGCATCGCCACCACGGGCATCAAGTAAGCCGGCCGTTCCGCCAGAAGGGGGCGGCGCCTGCCGCCCCCTTTTCGGTGAGCGCCGCCGTCGGGCATGTCCAAGAAGTAGTACAAGTTGGCATCTTGTCATACAAGAATGTGACTTGTACCATAATGATCAGTAAGAAAACGCTTTCTCATATCGCATCAAGATCAATGAAGATCGGAGACATCAGTGCCGGTAAATCCAAAGGGTGAAGCAGTCGCCCCCGCACCAACAACGGCAGGCGCCCCGGGCTCCAAGGCCAAGCGCTCCACGCGCAAGCTCCGGGCGTCAGCCCTCATCGCCGCTACAGCTGCCGCAGTCCTCGCACTCACCGCCTGCGGTGGCGGCGGAGGATCCGACGCAAAGAGCGCCGATGGCAAGGTGGAGCTTCGCTTCGCCTGGTGGGGTGGCGACAAGCGGGCCCAGGTAACCCAAGCGGCCATCGCGGCGTTCGAAGCCGAGAACCCCAACATCAAGATCAAGCCCGAGTATGGCGACTGGAGCGGCTACTGGGACAAGCTGGCCACCCAGGTTGCCGCCAACGATGCCCCGGACATCATCCAGATGGACGAAAAGTACATCACCGAGTACTCCACGCGCGGCGCTCTCCTGGACCTCTCCAAGTACGACGTTGATACCTCCAAATTGGATGAGGCAGCCCTCGACGCAGGCAAGGGCGAGAAGGGCCTGACGGGCATCGCGGCAGGCATCAACGCCGCCACTATCCTGGCCAACCCGGCCGTCTTCCAGGCAGCTGGCGTGGCCCTGCCCGACGACAAGACCTGGACCTGGGAAGACTTTGAGCGCATCTCCGCCGAGGTCACTGCCAAGTCGCCTAAGGGTACGTACGGCGCCGCCGCCTACGGAACCGATGAAGCATCCCTCGGAGTGTGGCTGCGCCAGAATGGCAAGTCCCTCTACACCGAGGACGGCAAGCTGGGCTTCGAGCCATCGGACATCGCCGAGTGGTGGAGCTTCCTGAAGGAACTGAGCGAGAAGAAGGCAGTCCCGTCCGCATCCGAGGTTGTTGAAGCCGAGGCAGCACCGCTGGACCAGAGTGGCTTGGCTACGGGCAAGAACGGCCTGGCCTTCTGGTGGTCCAACCAGCTCCCTGCCCTGGAAAAGGCTGCCGGCGGCGAACTTCAGATCCTCCGCTTCCCCTCCAAGACGGGCAAGGCTGCTGACGCGAAGCTTTGGTACAAGGCCTCCCAGTTCTGGTCTGCTTCTTCGCGCACCAAGCACCCTGAAGAGACTGCCAAGTTCATCAACTTCCTCACCAACAACGTCAAGGCCGGCGAGGCACTCCTGGCAGACCGCGGCGTCTACCCGAACTCCGAGGTCCGTGAAGCCATCGCTCCCAAGCTCGCCAAGGCTGACGTGAAGGTGGTGGACTTCATTGACCAGATCAAGAGCGAGCTTGGCGACGCCCCGGCAGCCCCGCCGAAGGGCGCCGGTGCCATCCAGGAAATCGTGAAGCGCTACACCTCCGAGGTCCTGTTCAACAGGCTCTCCACGGAGGAAGCGGGCAAGAAGGCCGTAGACGAAATGAAGTCCGCGATCAGTTAGTTTTTCAGTAACGGGAACCGCGCCCCGGGTTGGTCCTTCAGGATCACCCGGGGCGCGGTTTTTTTGCGTGTGCTCTCCGTGGCTTGGGTCAGCCTTCGGCGATGACGGCCACGGCTCCGGCGGGTACCACCCCGGTGAAACGTGCACCGCTCAGAAGCTCGGCGCCGTCGGCCTTCACCGTGGCGTCCTCCCGGCTGTGGTTGATGGCGAACAGGAAGGTGCGTCCGTCCTCCGCGCGCCGCCGCGTGAGTTCGACGCCGTCACTCGCCTCAGTCACGGCCATCAGCTGCGCTTCTTCCACCAGCCGCGCGGTCAGGGCCTCGATGCCGGCCGCATCCGGAAGGGTGGCCAGGTACCAGGCCGAACCCGCGCCGACGCTGCGCCGGGTCAGTGCCGGGACGCCGTCCAGGGGGTAATCGGTAAAGCGTGCCAGGACTTCGGTGGATTCTGCCGCGGAAACGTGTTCGCTCCACACCGATCCCACGGTTCCATCGCTCAACGTTACCGAGGTGCCGGGGAACAGCGGGTGGAATTCCTCGCTGCGAACACCCAGCAAATCGCGGAAGGCTCCGGGATATCCGCCCAAGCGAACGTGGTCCTGCTCGTCAACAATGCCGCTGAAGTAGCTGATCAGAACCGTTGCGCCACCTTGGGCGGCCGATGCGATTGACGCGGCGGCCGCGTCTGTGACGGCGTAAAGGGTGCAGACCAGGATGAGGTCATAACCGGACAAATCCGAGGACGGGTGGACGAAGTCCGCGGTGATCCCGCGCTTGTACAGTGAACGGTGGAAGGCCCGCATGGTGTCGAGGTATTTCAGCGAATTATGCGGGTGCGAATCCAGTTCCGAGGCCCACCAGGCCTCGTAGTCGAACACGATCGCAACGCGGGATTCCACCTTCGATCCCTTGACGGTTTCCAGCGCGGACAAGGCCTCGCCGAGGTCCACCACATTGCGCCACACCTGGGTGTCGCGGCCGCCGTGGGGAACCATGGCCGAGTGGAACTTCTCCGAGCCGGCCTTGCTTTGCCGCCACTGGAAGAACATCACAGCATCGGCGCCGCGGGCCACGTGCGTCAGTGAGTTGCGGAGCATTTCGCCGGGCATCTTGGGCTGGTTGTGCGGCTGCCAGTTGACCGCCGACGTCGAATGTTCCATGAGGATCCAGGGTTCTCCGCCCGCCACGCCACGGGTGAGGTCGGCGCTGAAGGCGAGCTCGATCCCGCGTTCAGGGTCCGCCGCCACCAGGTAATGGTCGTTGGCGATGACGTCCATGTCCTTGGACCAGTCAAAGTAGTCCAGGGTCTTGGTGGCGCTAGAGACCATGAAGTTGGTGGTCGCCGGGATGCCAGGGGTGACTTCGCGGATCACGGCCAGCAGCTCGCGGTAGTAGTCGATGAAGGCCCAGGAGTTGAACCGGGCGAAGTCCAGTTGTTGCCCGGGGTTGAGGGTGGTGGGCGCCGCCCCTGGCGGGATGATCTCGTCAAACGATGCGTAGTGCTGGGACCAGAACGCCGTTCCCCAGGACTCATTGAGTGCCTCGATGGAGCCGTATCGGCGTTCAAGCCATGCGCGGAACGCGGCGGCGTCTTCTTCTCCGTGGAACTCGCCAACGTGGCAGCCGAGTTCGTTGTCCACGTGCCAAAGAGCCAGGGCCGGGTGGTCCTTGTACCGTTCGGCGATGACGCGCGTCATGGTGGTGGCGTAACGGCGGTAGACAGAGGACGACGGCGTGTAGTGGCGTCGTGAGCCCCGCTCAAGTCTGGTTCCTTCCGCTGTGACGGGCAGGATTTCCGGGTATTTGCGGGCCAGCCAGGCAGGGGGAGAGGCCGTGGCGGTCGCCAGCGCCACCTTGATCCCGGCCTCGTGCAGGTTGTCCATGACATCGTCCAGCCAGCCGAAATCGTAGTTTCCCTCAGTGGGTTCCAGGAGGCCCCAGGAGAAGATGCCGACGCTCAGGAAGTTGACCCCGGCTTCCTTCATGAGTTCGATGTCCTCGAGCCGGATGTCTTCGGGCCATTGTTCAGGGTTGTAGTCGCCGCCGTAAGCGAGGCCGTCGATGCTGTTCCAGACAGATCGACTGCGTGGGATTTCGGTGGAGGTCAAGGGGACTCCTTCGTCAGGTTGGCCGGACTGGTGCGGATGGTACTGAAGGCATGAGTGCAGCGTATCGATGAAAAACCATCGGGAAGCAGTTCTTTGGAAAACGCTTGCCCAGATTCCGGTTTAGGGATATTGTATCGATTCAGAACGAGTGTAAGCGAGATCACTGCCACGTTGTAGAGAACTCACCAAGCTTGCACCAACTGAGCAAGGAGGCTCTCATGATCGATAGAAGGAAATTCCTCACCACGGTGGCTCTCGGCACTGCATCGGCCGCGTTCCTCTCCGCTTGTGGCCAATCCTCGTCGCCGGCCCAGACCGGTTCCGCGGACAATCCCGTCACCATTACCTACACCTGGTGGGGCAACGACGACCGCGCCGAGCGCACCCGTAAAGCCATTGCCCTGTTTGAGTCCAAGAACCCGGACATCAAGGTCAACGGCAACTTCTCCGACTTCGCTGGGTACTGGCAGAAGCGCGCTACCGAAGCTGCAGGCGGCGGCCTGCCGGATGTCATGCAGTGGGACCTGTCCTACCTCCGCGATTACGGCCAGCGGAACCAGCTCCTGGATCTTGGCACCGTGAAGGTCAACACTGACGCCTTCGAGAAATCCCTCCTTCCCTCGGGCCAGATCCGCGGCAAGACCTACGGCATCCCCACCAGCACCAACGCGTTCGCTGTCTATTACGACCCCGCCAAGCTCGCGGCCCTGGGCATCGCCGAGCCGGACGGCAGCTGGAACTACAAAGAGTTCAACGCTTTCCTGACCGAGGTTGGCCAGAAGGGTAACGGCACCCTGTTCGGCGGCACCGACTACACCGGTATTTGGTGGAACTTCAACATTTGGCTGCGCCAGAACAACATCCAGGCCTTCACCGATGAAGGCAAGCTTGGCTTCTCCAAGGATGACCTGAAGAAGTGGTGGAACCTCACCGCGGACCTGCGCGGCACCGGCGCGATTGTGGGCGAAGACAAGGCCACCCAGTTGCTGCCCAAGTCCCCGTTCGGCTCCAACGTCACGGCCACGGAAGTCACCTGGGACAACTTCATGGCAGGCTACCTTGCGGACTCCGGCGCCAAGGAACTCAAGCTCGTCCCGGTTCCCTCGGACGATCCTGACAACCTGGGCCTGTTCCTCAAGCCCTCCATGCTCATGGTGGCCAGCGCCAAGACCAAGTACAAGGATGCTGCTGCCCGCTTCATCGACTTCATGGTCAACGATCCCGAGGTGGGTCAGATCTTCAAGACCTCCCGCGGTGTCCCGGCGTCGAAGACCCAGCGCGATGGCACCACGTTCGAAGGCACGGACAAGCTCGTGGTCGATTATGAGAAGTCCATTGAGAAGTACCTCAAGGACGCCCCGGAGCCGCCCATCGTTGGGTTCGGCACGCTGGAGTCCACGTTCAAGCGCGTCACCCAGGACCTGAACTACGGAAAGCTGACCGTGGACGGCGCGATTGACGTGTGGTTCAAGGAAGCCGAAGACCTCATCAAGCAGAACGCCTAAGCAGACCCTCGTGTCTGATCTAGGCCTCACAACTGACGGACTGATCTTGTGACTCAAAGCCCAACCTTGAGCAGGCGTTCCACGTCGTCCGCTCCCTCGCAGCCGCGTAAGTCGCGGCGGCGGGGGGCGGATGCCCGCGCCGGCTACACGTTCCTGTTGCCCTGGCTGCTGGGATTCATCGCCCTGACCGTGGGACCGATGATTTCCTCGCTGTACCTCTCCTTCACCAACTACAACCTCTTCGACGCCCCCAAATGGATCGGCCTGGACAACTACACCTCCCTGTTCCAGGACGAACGGTTCCTGCAGTCGGTAGGGGTGACCATGCAGTACGTGGTCTTCGGTACCCCGTTGAAGCTCGCCGCGGCGTTGGCGATCGCGATGCTGCTCAACAGCAAGCGCAAAGGCCAGGGCTTCTACCGGTCCGCGTTTTACGCCCCCTCGTTGATTGGCGCCTCCGTGTCCATCGCGATCGTCTGGAAGGCCATGTTCGGCGATTCCGGCCCGGTGGACCAGGGCTTGTCCTTCTTTGGGATCAACCTCGGTGGTTGGGTGGGCAACCCCAACATGACCATGGGCATGATGATCCTGTTGACCGTGTGGCAGTTCGGCGCCCCCATGGTGATCTTCCTGGCCGGCCTCAAGCAGATCCCGGCAGACCTCTACGAAGCTGCCTCGATGGACGGTGCCGGCCCGGTGCGGAAGTTCATGAACATCACCTGGCCCATGCTCTCCCCGGTGATCTTCTTCAACCTGCTGATGGAAACCATCCACGCCTTCCAGATCTTCGCCTCGGCCTACATCATCTCCAACGGTGAAGGCGGCCCGGCAGGATCCACCCTCTTCTACACCCTCTACCTGTACTTGCGCGGTTTCTCCGATTTCCGGATGGGTTACGCCTCGGCAATGGCCTGGCTCCTGGTGATCGTGGTCGGCATCATCACGCTGATCTTCTTCAAGACCTCCAAGTCCTGGGTCCACTACAGCGGTGATTCAAAGTGACAACCATGGCAACCCCCACCCAGAACCAACCAACAACGCCTACAACGCCGGCACCGGTGTACAACCCGAAATCCGAATCCGTTATGGCCAGGCGGATCAAGAGCACCATCTTCCACATCATTGCCCTGGCGCTGGTGGCAATGGTCCTCTACCCGGCCCTATGGATGATCACGTCGTCCTTCAAGCCCAACTCCGAGATCGGCGGCGCCAACACCTCGCTGTGGTCCAACAACTTCAGCTTCGACAACTTCGCCACCGCCATGGAAGGCATCGGCGGGGTCTCCACCCTGACGTTCTTCACCAACTCCTTGATCCTGGCCGTCGGTGCCGTGGTGGGCACCGTCCTCTCAGCCAGTATCTCGGCCTATGCCTTCGCCCGGATCAACTTCCCGGGCCGTGGACTGTTCTTCGGCATGATGATCGCCACCTTGCTCCTGCCCTTCCACGTGGTGATCATCCCGCAGTACATCGTGTTCCAGCAGCTGGGCCTCGTGGACACCTACGTGCCGTTGCTGATCGGCAAGTTCCTGGCCGCTGACGCGTTCTTCGTGTTCCTGATGGTCCAGTTCATGCGAGGCCTTCCGGCCGAACTGGACGAAGCCGCCCGCATCGACGGCGCAGGACACATTCGCATCTTCGGATCCATCATGCTGCCCCTCATGAAGCCGGCCCTGATCTCCACGTCGATCTTCTCCTTCATTTGGAGCTGGAACGACTTCCTGGGCCCGCTTCTTTACCTCAACACCCCGGAAAAATACCCGCTGCCGCTGGCGCTGCGGCTTTTCGTGGACCAGACCCAGTCCTCGGACTACGGAGCCATGATCGCCATGTCCGTCCTGGCACTCCTGCCCGTACTGGTGTTCTTCCTGGTCTTCCAGCGCTACATCGTCGAAGGTGTTTCGACGCAGGGCCTCAAGGGCTAGGGAACAGCGGAAATGAGCACTATGGACGCCACAGGCAAGTCGTCGGGGAAACCCGGAATTCCGGTCAACCGCTTCGCCCTCTTCGCCGAGACCATCCTGGCGGGAGTCATCGTGCTCCTCCTTTCCCTTCCCTTGGTGACGGCGCCGGCTGCCTACGCGGCCGGCGTCGCGCACCTGGAACGGCACCTCAGTGGCAGGGATGATTCACTACGGAGCTTGTGGGGGAATTTCCGTCGTGCGCTGCCCGGCAGCTGGAAGATTGGAATCACGACGGCGGCGGCCGCCGTCGTGATTGTCCTTAACCTGCTGCTCGCTCTGGTGGGGCAACTGCCCGGCCGCGCAGCGATCCTGCCCGCCACGCTGGTTCTCGCCGCGGCAGGCGCGGTGCTGTTCCTGCGGATCGCCGCCAACTGGAGCGGAAACGTTACCTGGAGCGGCGACGCCGGCCAGCAACCCGGCGTCGTTTCCGGCCCGCAACAATGGGCTGCCGCATATGCCAGCGCCAAGGCTGACTCGCTGCGCGACTGGAGCGGTTCGCTCCTGTTGCTGGCGGCTGTGTTTATGGCAGTTGTTTTCGTTTGGATGTTGCAGGCCTTGTTCGTGATCGTGCCCGGCACCCTGGTGCTGGCCGCTGCGGCCATCAAAATCCGCTCCCACCGCTGAGAGTTTTTGTACAGCTCATGCCCTTCTGGAGCCTCCTTCAGGGCATTGGTGTACAAAAAACTCCATAAAAATCCAACCAAACCCCGCTGAATCGAGCAGACCACCCCGTGTCGCCGCGCCCGTTCCCACTGCGCCCACAATCCACAACGCCCCGTGCACGCACCACCGAGTCCTGGCATTATCCGCTGCGGCACCACAATTACCGGATCTTCGTCGCCCTTTCCCTGGTTGGGAGCGGCGGGGTGTGGATGCAGAGATTGGCGCAGGACTGGCTTGTCCTCCAGCTGACGGGCAGCCCGGCCGCTGTAGGCCTTGCTGTAGCACTCCAGTTCCTGCCCATGTTGGTGGTGGGCCCCATCAGTGGCGTGCTGGTGGATCTTTTCCCGAAGCGCCGCATCCTTCTGGTGTGCCAATCGGTGGCTGTGCTGCTGGCGGCCGGGCTGGCCGTCTGGAATGCGATGGGCGGCACTGACGTGTGGGTGGTCTATGCCTCGTGCATTGCTTTGGGCATCACCAGCGCCATTGATGGGCCCGCACGCCAAGTGTTCGTCAACGAGGTGGTGGGCGATGCCGGTCTGCCGGCAGCTATTGGCTTGAACAGCGCAATCGGCCAGTTGGGGGCCATGGCGGGCCCCGCCCTGGGCGGCGTTGTCATAGCCCACGCCGGACCTGCAGCAGCCTTCGCTGCCAACGCTGGCTTAGGCGTGGCGGTCCTGGTGATGATCGCTGCCATGAGGCCGGGGGAGCTGCATCATTCCCCGGCGGCGCCTGAACCGGGAGCCAAAAGGGGCCAGATCCTGGCCGGATTCCGCTTTGTCCGTGCCCGGCCGCCTCTGCTGTTGGTCATGCTTCTTGCGGGCTTGTTGGGTGCTTTTGGCATGAATGGCCCCGTGGTCTTGGCGGCCTTCGCGGACGGGGTGTGGCATAGCGGGCCGGCCGGTTTCGGCCTGTTCAATACGGTCAGCGCGGTGGGAGCTTTGGCCGGGGCGTTGGTGGCCACCCGCATCAAGCGTTTTGGCCGGAAAGGGATCGTGGCCAGCGCAGGGCTCTTCGGCCTGACGCAGCTGCTCGCGGCGCTGATGCCAACGCAGGAGTGGTTTGTGGTGATGCTGATTGTGGTGGGATTCATGACCTTGGTGTTCCTCACCAGTGCAGCAACAGCGGTACAGCTCGAGGCCGGGGCAAGTGTCCGTGGGCGGGTCCTGGCCCTGTACTTCCCGTTGCTGCTGGGAGGGCACGCTGTGGGCGGCCTGCTGGCGGGGTGGCTCACGGAGGACTTCGGGGTGCGCGCTGGCTTGGTGGTCACAGGTGCCCTGGGAATGTTGTCTGCAGTAGTGATTGGATTGGTGCTCTGGAGGTTTTCGCTCCATCGAGTCCACAAAGCGTCATGAGCGCTTTTGTTAAAAGTGATAGCTCAAACAAACAAAAACTCCCTTGACGAGTGACGTAGCGCACACTTACGCTGAGAAAGCGTTTTCTCCCCGGTAGCGCACGACTCAGATAAGGACGTTTGATGTCTCCTCGAGCACGCAGAAAATTAGCGGCGAAAGTCGCAGCAGCCGCGGCCGCCGTCGCCATCACCATGACCGGTTGTGGCGGCGGATCCCAGCAAGCCGCCTCCGATGGAACCGTCACCCTTCGCTTCAGTTGGTGGGGTTCGGATGTACGCCACAAAATGACGCAAAAGCTTATTGATGCGTTCGAAGCAAAAAACCCGAACATCAAGATTAAGGGCGAGTACGGCGACTGGTCCGGCTATTGGGACAAGCTGGCCACCCAGGTTGCCTCCCAGGACGCCCCTGACATCATCCAAATGGACGCTGCCTACTTGGGAGAATATGCCGGGCGCGGTGCGCTGCTGGAGCTCAAGGACGTGGATCTGGGCAAATTTGACCAAGCGGTTGCCGACGCCGGCAAGGTGGAAGGCAAGCAATACGCCGTCACCGCTGGCGTGAACGCGCAGGTAGTGCTGGCCAACCCCGCTTTGGTGGCGGCCAGTGGCGTCACTCTTCCGGACGACAAGACCTGGACCTGGGACGACTACAACAAGACCGCCGCCTCCATTACGGACAAGAGCAAGAGTGGTGTGTACGGCTCAGGTGCCGTCAGCGGCGATGCGCCCATGAACCTCTGGTTCCGCCAGCATCGCAAGGTACTCTTCACGTCCGATGGCAAACTCGGCTTCGATGAGGGCGATTTGAAGGGTTGGTACGAATACCAGGCCGAGCTGCGCGATTCGAAGGCCGTGCCGCCCGCCTCCGTGATGACTGAAGACGTCACCGCCTCAGTGGATCAGCAGGGGCTCGCCACCAACCGGTTCGCCTTGGCCTGGTACTGGTCCAATCAGTTGGGCGCCCTCACCAAGGCCTCGGGCCAGGCCTTGGAAATTCACCGGCCGCCCAGCACAGATGGCACCGCGGCCGGCGCGGAGCAGTTCTACAAGTCCTCCCAATTCTGGTCTGCCAGTTCCCGGACCAAGCACCCGGCTGAAGTCCAGAAGTTCATCGACTTCCTCTCCAACAGTGTTGAAGCAGGGGAGATTGCACTGGCCGACCGCGGCATTCCCGGCAACTCCGAAGTCCGGGCCGCAGTCCTGCCCAAGCTGACGCCCGAAGACGCGGCCACGGCCAAGTTCATCGATGAGATCTCCTCGGAACTGGGCGATGCTGTTCCTGTTCCGCCGGCAGGCTCAAGCTCGGTAGTGGAAGCTTTTGGTCGCTATGCCATGGAAGTCCATTTCAACCGGATGTCACCGGCTGACGCGGCCAAGAAAGCCATGGACGAAGCCAAGAGCACCCTGGGCTGACTCCCACCGACATGACAGTTGACGCCACTTCCCACGGGGAACAGTGGCGTCAGCTGTCATCTCGCGGGAGAATCACTTGGGCTGTGACCCCTGCCGGCACCGTGTACTCCAGTTCCATGCCCGCCGGGGTGTTGCGCCAGGAAACCCAAACAGTTCCGCGCTGCGTTGGCACGCTGCCCTCGGCATGTTCCAGCCGGCACACCGGCGGTTGAATCACGACGGCGGACGCACCCACTGCGGTGACGCGGACGCCGAGGAGGTACTCAAGGATCTCCCGGATGACCGATGCCGACCACGCGTGCGACTGGCTGTAGTCCGTGCCCTCATCGAGCTCCCAGGCTTCCCACGTGAAGGAAGCCCCGGCGTCGAGCTGGCGGGCCCACCCGGGTTGGGTGGAATCCGTGAGCAAGGTGAGGACGTCATCTACCCGCCCCTGCGACAGCAGTGCCCGGAACAGCCGATGCACTGTCATGGGACCCTGGCGCATGCCCATCCCGGCGATCCGCTCTGCATCCTTCGCCGCGTGTTCAACGGGCGTGATACCCATGGACAGGGGGAACGAAGTGGCATGCTGGGACGCATTGAGGCTCGGGCGGCCGTCGGTGTAGAGGCCATCCACCATGACTCCGTCCACCCGCAGCCGGGCGTTGATCTGTGCGGCAAGCGATGCCGCGGCCTCACCGAACCTGGCCGCGTCCCGCCCAAGGCCGGTGGCCGCGCACAACCGGCCGACGGCGTCGAGCACTGACCATGACTGGGCGTTCACTGTGGTCCGCGCCGCGCAGTCCATGTCATACCCGAACCGGCCCGGAGCAGGCCAGTCCACAATGCCGTGAAGATAGGGGCCTCCACCGCCGCCCAGTTCCGTGACCAGACCGGCCGTGGGGCCATCCACGGGGATGTGGCGCAGGACGTACTCGGCCGTGTCCATGAGCTGGGGGAGGATCCCGGCCACCAGGGCGTCGTCACCACTGAGCCGGTGGTACTCCTCCACCCACTCGGGCATCATGAGCGAGAAATCAGGGATGTCGCGCTTTCCATCGCCGTTGGGATAGACCGCGTTGTAGCGCCCACGCTCTTGTGGTGAATCCCAGTAGCGGCGCGCCGATCCTGCGAACTCGCGCAGCGCCTTGGCCGTGAAGTGACGCTCACCGAACAACGCCATGGTGGCGTAGGAGATGTTCACGGCATCGCCCAGGAACTGGCCCTTCTCGCGGGTAGGGGTGTCCACGAACTGTTCCTGGACTCCCAGCAAGGCCGAGTCCCGCAGGAGGGTGAACACCCGGTTCAGCGTGTGGTCCGAGCTGCGAAAACTGCCCTCCTCCGGGTGATCGGCGTGGATCACGGTGGCGCCGACCTCCCCGAGGTCCGCCAAGTCCATGCCCGGGAATTCCAGGTAGCGGAAGCCAAGGTGCACGGCTGCCTCGTAGCGTTGCGGGCCGTTTGCCTGGGTGTAGGGGAACGACATATCCGTGTTCTGGCTGGGTGTCTTTCCAGTATCCACGCGGCCGTCGGCACGGAGGTTGTAGCCCGCCCGGAGCATCACGGTCCGCCCACGCTCACCACGGAGGAACTCCACCACGGGACGCCCGGGGAGCACTGCGCCGAAGTCTGCTACCGGTGTTCCGTCATCCGCAGTGAAGAGATCGACGGCGGCCGCGTAGTGACGTGCGACGCCCGCATCGTTGGGCCGCAGGACAGGGAAGTCGGGGACCGGGTGGGCTCCGAGGGAGAGTGCCGGATGCCACTGCTGTGGTTCCGGCCAGGCCATCGCGTCGAAATGTTCGATCGGATCGCCCTCATCATTCCGGTATCCGCCCTGCCGGTACGGTCCTTCGGCCACCAGCCACCCGGGTCCGGATCCGAACACTTCCCGGGTGCCGTCGTCGTACTCCACTGTCAGCTGGGCCAGCAGGCCCGGGCGGCCGGCGGCGCGGCCTTGACCGGGACCGTACCAATGCGCGACGGCGGTCAAGGTGGCGGTTTCGCTCGACCGCAGGGCGTCCGTGACGTCGGCGGCGTTGTAGAAATGCTCTCCCGGGTAGCCGAAGTTGGTGGTCTCCAGGCACGCACTGCCGTTGATGGAGAAGCTCGCGTGGTGGCCCGCCGCGGCGTAGAGCCGGGCCCGTGCCACGGTGCCTGTGAGCTTGATGGTTGCTTTAGCCAGGGTCCACTCGTCGGGTTGGCGCAGGGGAGTGGTGGTGGTCCAGCCCGTCAGGGCGCCGGGCTGGGTGAAGTCACTGTCCAGGAGGGTTGTCCCGTCACTCTGGACCCGAACGGACGAGTACTCTGCCTGGCTGCGTGGCCCTTGATGAAACGCGATGCCCCTGGCGGTGTGGCCGGGGACCAGTGCGTCCAGGGCGATGTCGTGGTCGATGCTCACCGTGATGCGTTGGCCGTCGTCGGCGATGACCAGGTCCTGCCAACCGTCGTCGGGAAGTGCTCCGGCGCGGGACGCCGCGGTTGCTTCAAAGGCCGGAGTCCCGGCGAGGGGTTCCGTGAACGGAGCCGACATGGTGCCGATCTCCCACTCCGGAGCGGGACGCAGGAGGGCAGACCGGTTCGGCTTGATCTCCAGGAGCAGGCCACTTCCGGGGCCGTCACAGCGAAGGAGAATCCCGGCGGTACCAAGCCGCAGGCGGAACCGGGCGCTGATGACGGTGCTGCCGCTGGATGAAACCGGCCACGGAAGGTACGGCGAACCGCTCACCCGCAGGCATCCCTCCACCACTGCTATCGGCGCGCGCCCACCCTGTTGCCGGTGAATCCACTCCGCACTCCACCCGCCCGGATCCGGCAGGCCCGTGCTGAAGGGGGCCGGTGCGCTGGGTTCGCCGGTGTTTCCGGCGGCGTCAGTCAGCTGCACTGTCCACTGATAATCGCTGTCAGGGGATAGCTCCGGGCCTGTGTAGGGAAGGTGGTGTTGCTGGTCCGTGACAACGTGGCCCGAATCCCACAGGACCTTGCCAGCCCGGTCCAGCACGCTCAGGCGGTAGGCGCTTTGGAACGCGTGCTCCGCGCTCGCGCCCGGACCTGACTCCAGCAACCAGCCGAAAGACGGCCTGGCCGGTGCCGTCAGGCACTGCTGCAGGCCCTGGACGGTGAGGTTCCTGGCGGTGGGGGGCGTCGCCGCCGCAGTGCTCATCGCCCGGCCACCAGCTCTTCGATCTCCTTCGGATCCAGCGTTCCGTCACTGATCCACACCGTGTTGCTGCGGGTGAGGGACGTCTCCGCGGCCAACTCCACCGCGGCATCCCAGGCCAACGCGGATCCCACTGCCGGGTAGCCGCTGCACCGCACGAACCACGGATCTTCGGACTCGGACGGTGAGCCGAACACCAAGGTGGCGGTACCGCCGTCGAACTCTCCCGTCCAGGCCAGCCACGGCGAAACGGAACCGTGCACGGCAGGCTCACCCTCGGCTGTAGAGGAGAAGACGCGGGGCGAGCCGTTGACAGGCAACCGCCAGAAGAATCCGCCGTAGCCGCTGCCGGCGGCACCATGGGAACCAGGGCTCCCCAGCGTGACATCCACGACGGCGGTGAGCCGGGTCTGGATGTCCAGGCGCCACGTGCGCGCACTGCTGACGGTGCGTGTAAAGGTGCGGCGTTCCTGCAGGACCAGGCTGCCGTCGGCGCCGAACCACTCCAGGTCAAGCGTGGTGCGGCCCTCTTCCCGGGTGATGCCTGCAACCTCGATTCGTCCGTGGTCCTTCA
Organism: Arthrobacter sp. yr096; assembly: GCF_900108925.1. Lineage (NCBI taxonomy): Bacteria > Bacillati > Actinomycetota > Actinomycetes > Micrococcales > Micrococcaceae > Arthrobacter > Arthrobacter sp. yr096. The sequence goes on from NZ_FNYI01000001.1 coordinate 98,320, forward strand.
GGTCCAGGTACTTTCCGGCAGTCCTGCGGTAGCTGCGGCCGCCCCAGAAGTTGCTGCCGTTGACGTCCTGAAGCGCGAACCCGGCGCCGAGATGCCAGACGTGGTCCGAGGCCAGATGGTCTGTCACCACTACTCCGGCCGGGGTGGATACGGGGTGCAGATAGGGCCGCGGCGACAGGTTGGTTTCCAGCTTGCTCCCGCTCCGCAGGGTTGTTGCGGGATAGTCCAGACCTGGCTCGGGGGAGAAGAGTGCTTCGGTACCGGTAGTGTTCGGCAGCGCCCAGGGGAGTCCCAGCTCGGAGAACGTGGCGTGGGCGCGGGTGGCACGTTCCAGGATGTCCTCGATGTGGGGAATCACAGCGTGGGCTTGATCGCCCGTTCCCACCCATTCCACACATTCCGTCGGAATCAGGGCCGGCGCTTCAGCAGTGCGGACTGCCTCGAGGACGCGCATGAAAGCGCCGCTGTGATCCAGTGGGCTCAGCAGGGGCGTGCCCCCGGAAAGGTGTTGGAGGAGGTTCTCGGTGAGGTCGTCACGGCCGAAAGTGTGCGTGGTTTCCCCGTCCTCGGTGGCAACGGTGACCCGGTCTTCGGTGTAGTGGAACACCGCCGTCCCTTCCGTGCCATGAAGGGTGACATACGGTTCCACAGGCTCAGTGGCGCAGAGCGTGAGGGCACAGGTGATGGGCAGGCCGTTGATGGTGCGCAGGCGGATCACGGAGGTGTCATCCGCCTCAATATCGTTGGCACGGTAGAGGTCCGTCTCTACCGAGGCAAGATCCTCAGCGTGGCGGGCGCCGGCGATGCGAAGTGCGGTGGCGATCGCATGGGCCAGCGGGTTGGTTGCCACACCGTCCACCACATCCACTCCGTCCAGGCTGCGCTTGCCGGCCCAGCGCGAGCGTTTGTAGTAGGCGCGGTCGCGGACCCAGCGGCCTGTGGCAGAGATGCCCTTGAGCGTGCCGATGGTGGGAAGCTCATCTGCGGCTTCTCCGTTAGCCAATTTCGCCAAAGCGGCGAGGGCATGGGAGCCGAGGCTTTGGAAGCCGACCTGGACGCTGCGTCCCGCGGCGCCCGCAGCTTCCTGGAGGCGGAGGAAGTCCTTCATGGACGCCACCGGGGGCTTCTCCAGGTAGAGATGGGCTTCGGCAGCAAGCACGGACAGCGCCAACGGGGCGTGGGTCTGAATGGGGGTGGCCACGATGATGACGTCCGCGTGGTGGTTGCCGGCCAGAAGTTGGTCGAGGTTGGCGTGAACTGCCGTGGTGTCCGGTAGGGCTCCGGCGGCCGGAGGATTGGGATCGGCGACGGCGACGAGATCCACCGTGCCCTCTGCACCGAGTCGTTCAAGGTTGCGGAGATGGTGCGCTCCGAAGCCGTGGACTCCCACCAGGGCGATCCTGGCCGGCGCCGTCCTGTCTGGCGTCGGGTCGCTCTGCGCGGGCGCAGCGCCTGGGGGTGTCGGATTGGTGATGGACCATGTTGAGCGGGTGTCCATGGGCTCTCCTCTGCTGGCGCTGCAACGAAGGCGGGTGACGCCGTCGTCGAGGTGTTCTCTGTCAGTGTTCCGGCGGGTTCAGGCTATACCCAGCAAGCGCTTTCCCATTCCCGGCTCTGCCCAGTGTAGCGCGGTCATCCGGCAAATGTAACGATTCAAGATCTGTCTTGACTCGACGAGTATCCAGCGTCTAAGTTTTCGGGAAAGCGTTTACTTTGTGATGTGGCCCACCCGGGCCAACTCCAAGTGACTGGCGATACCGGCTGTTCTGAGAGATCACAACAAATCCGTCGCCGCAGTTGCTTGGGCCTGTTCTGCAACGATGGAGAAAGGGGATTCCATGGCGTCTGGTGGATTCGGCTTCCGGGCATACACGCTTTTTGACACGCTCCTGTGGATTGCCTGCCTGAACGTGCTGTGGTTTGTCTTCACGCTCTTGGGCGGAGTGGTCCTTGGTGCTGGTCCCAGCACCGTCGCGGCCCACGTCCTGGTTCGTGACAAGGTGCGGGGAAATGCCACGCCCCTGCTGGGCCGCTTCGCCAAGGAGTACTTCACGAACTTCGGAAAGGGCAATGCCCTGGGGCTGCCCTTGCTGGCGGTGGGAGTGGCGCTGGCGCTCAATTGGGGCTACTTCTCGGCAGGCTGGGACCTCGGCTCCCAGATCGCCTCGGCGGGAATCCTGCTGGCAGCCCTGTTTGTTGCGGGCACCCTTTGTTACCTCTTTCCGATGTTTGCCCGCTACGAGCTCTCCCTGGTGCAGTACTTCCTGATGTCCTCCCGCTTCGCCATGCGCCATCTGGCGGGAACCGTGATCCTCCTTTTCGTCACGGCGGCCGCGCTGTTTGTGTGTCGATCAATTCCGGGGCTGATCCCGTTCTTCGGCGTGGGGGCGTGGCTATATGTGACCGGATGGCTGTGTGATCGCTTCTTCACTGCAAACGATGACGCCATGGCCGGCATGGAAGCCGCCGGGACAGCCGCCGGCAAGCCCACCCCCGCATTGGCCAAGGAGGCCAGCCTTGTCTGACGTCAATCCCGCTCGTCCGGCCGCAGGTGGAGGGCAGGTGCTCCATCGCCCGCTTGACGTCCAGGGTCACGCTGAACTTGTCCTCAACACCACGGTCGCCAGCACTAATGAAACGTATCAAGACGCCAGTGGACAACACCTCTGGACCCTGAAAAGGTTCCCCGGCGTCCCGTCAGCTGAGCCGTCCAGCGATAACAACCCCGAAGAAGTGGAGTAGTAAGAAAATGATCCGAAGAAAACAAACGCTGGCCGCCGCCGTCGTGCTTTCAGCTGCCCTGGCGCTCACGGCCTGCGGTGGCGAAGCGCCGGCGTCGGACCTTTCGTCCGTCAAGATCATGGCGCCGTTCCTGGAGGCACAGCCGCCAACAGCCGATGGCGCAGTGCAGAAGAAGCTTGAAGAGTTGACGGGCAAGGACGTCAACATCACCTGGACGCCCAATGCCTCTTACGAAGACAAGATGAACATCACCTTGGCGTCCGCCGAGATCCCGCACGTCCTGGTGGTCCAGGGTAAGACGCCCGGCTTCGTGAAGAACGCCGAGGCCGGTGCTTTCTGGGACCTGACGGACAAGCTCAAGGACTACCCAAACCTCAGCACCACCTTCCCCGAGGTTCAGCAGAACGCCAGCGTCAACGGCAATGTGTACGGCGTTTACCGCGGACGTAATCCGATCCGTGCCGCTGTGATGTTCCGGCAGGACTGGCTGGACAAGCTCGGCCTGAAGGCACCTGAGACTACTGAGGACTTGTACAAAGTAGCCAAGGCCTTCACCGAGCAGGATCCGGACGGCAATGGGCAAAACGACACGTACGGAATCACCATCCCCAAATGGGGCGCACTGGGCACCAACAGCCCTTACGACATGATCGAAACCTGGTTCGGCGCCGGAAACCGCTGGACCGAGCGGGACGGCAAGCTGGTTCCGAGCTTCGAGACCGAAGAATTCCTTGAGGCCAACCGCTTCGTTAAGAAGATGGTGGACGAGAAACTGATCAACCCGGACTTCGCGACGTTCGATGGAACCAAGTGGAACGAGCCGTTCTTCAACGGCAAGGGTGGCATCATCGTGGACGTCGACTCCCGCGTCAGCGTGCTGATCAACCTTTTCAAGCAAGCCAACCCGAATGACTTCGAGAACAAAGTGGGCTTCGTAGGCAGCCTGAAGGGGCCAGATGGCGAGCTGCACGCCCACCCCACGGACGGCTACTCCGGGTTCCTGGCTATCCCCAAGTCCAGCGTCAAGACTGAGGCCGACCTGAAGAACGTGCTCACCTTCCTGGACAAGCTCAACAGTAAGGACGTGGCCGTTCTCCTGAACAACGGCATCGAGGGCGTGAACTTCGCGCTGGAAGATGGTCTCGCGGCCACGATCAAGCCCGAGACTCCTGAGGGCAAGGTAGTCAACACGGATATCAAGAGCTTCGCCCAGCTGGGAACCAACGTCACCGGCAACAACTATTACCCCGTCAAGCAGGCCTCCGAGTACGAACAGAAGGTGTTTGACGATCGCGTCGCCGTCATGGCGGAGGATCTCAAGAGTGCCGTGTACAACCCGGCCGCCGCGTTTGTTTCGCCCACCTACGTTGCCAAGGGTGCGCAGCTGGACAACATCGTGGCCGATGCCCGCATCAAGTACCTGGCCGGCCAGACCGACGAGCAGGGCCTGAAGGACGCCATCAAGCTGTGGAACACCAGCGGCGGTGACAAGGTCAAGGAAGAAATCAACAAGCTCTGGCAGGACAACAAGAAGTGACAGCCCCGGTTGTAGAAGCCAAAGCCTCGGAGCGGGCGGCCACCCTGCCGCCCGCCCCGGCGCGGCGGCGCGGGTTCGCTGTCCACTTCGCGCACTACAAGTGGCTGTATCTGCTGTTGTTGCCAGGAGTCCTGTACTTCGCGGTGTTCCGGTACGGGCCAATGTACGGCGTGTCCATTGCCTTCAAGGACTATGTACCGTTCCTGGGCGTCAACGGCAGTCCCTGGGTGGGCGTCACCAACTTCACGGACTTCTTCGCGAACCCTGATTTCCCGCGTCTGCTCGGCAACACGCTCATCCTTGCCTTCCTGAACCTGGGGATCGCGTTCCCGCTGACCATCATCCTGGCGCTCCTGCTGAACGAGGTCCGCCTCTCAGTGCTCAAACGAACCGTCCAGACGCTGGTCTACATCCCGCATTTCCTGTCCTGGACCATCGTGGCGTCGTTGAGTTTCCTGCTCTTCGCCTTGGACATAGGACCGTTGTTCCAGTTCGTCAACGGGCTCTTTGGGACCAACGTGGATATCCTGTCCGATCCCAACTGGTTCCGGCCTTTGATCGTGCTCCAGGAAATCTGGAAGAACACCGGCTGGGGAACCATCATCTTCCTCGCAGCCCTGGCCACCGTGGACCAGGACCAGTACGAGGCCGCGATCATCGACGGCGCCGGCAGGTTCCGCCGGGTCTGGCACATCACCCTTCCTGGCATCCGGTCCACCATCATCGTGATGCTCATCCTGGCCATAGGGCAGATGCTCAACACCGGCTTTGAGCAGATCTACCTCATGACCAACGCACTTAACCGCAGCGTGGCCGACGTCTTCGATACCTACGTGTACTTCGTGGGCATTACGCAAGGCGCCTACAGCTACAGCACCGCCGTCGGACTGTTCAAGTCTCTGGTGGGCATCGTGCTGATCTTCGGCACCAACTGGCTGTCCAAGCGGTTCAACCAGAGCGGACTGTTCTAAATGAAGATCCACAACACACGTGGCGGACGCATCTTCGATGCCGCCAACTACGTCTTCCTCAGCCTGATCGGCATCATTACGCTGCTGCCGTTCATCTACGTGATCGCCGGGTCCTTTGCCAACGAGGCTGAGATCACCAGGCGCGCGTTCTTCGTTTGGCCCGAGCAATTCACGCTGGGCGCCTACGAGTACATCTTCTCCACGCCTGCCTTTACCCGGGCACTGATCACCACGGTGCTGGTAACACTGGTAGGCACCCTGGTGCAGCTCATCCTCACCGTCACCATGGCCTACCCGTTGGCGAAGAAGAACCTGCGCGGCCGGAAACTCATCATGTCCCTGGTGGTCTTTGCCATGGTGTTCTCCGGAGGCATGATTCCCACGTTCCTGCTGGTCAAGGACCTCGGGCTGCTGAACAGCTACTGGGCCTTGATTCTGCCGGCGGCCATCAATCCGTTCAGCCTGATCATCATCAAGAACTTCTTCCAGGAGCTTCCCGCCGAGTTGGAAGAGTCGGCCAAGATGGATGGCGCCACGGAAATCGGGATCCTGTGGCGGATCCTGCTTCCGCTGTCCAAGCCGGTGCTGGCCACGTTCGCCCTTTTCTACGCGGTAGGTATCTGGAACGACTTCATGTCCCCGCTGCTCTACCTGAGCGACAACAACATGTGGACCCTCCAGATGTACCTGCGCCAAGTCACGGCAGCCTCGGACCTCCTCGGCACCGGCAACGTGGACCCCACGTACATCCCGCCGGAGCAAGGCATCAAGTTCGCCGTGATCGTGGTGGCAACCCTGCCCATCCTGATCTTCTACCCCTTCCTGCAGAAGCACTTCGCCAAGGGAATGCTGATCGGCTCGGTCAAGGGCTAGGCGCCGCTTTCCCATGAAAGGACAACCATGAAAATCCTCCTTGCGGGCGACTCCACAGTTGCCGCCTGCCCCAGCTACGAGTATCCGATGAGCGGCTGGGGTGCCCATCTGGCCCCCGAGACGTACTGGTGGGCCGCCGTCCACAATTTTGCCAAGGGCGGGGCCACCACGGAGTCGTTCCGCGAGGAGGGCCTCTGGTATCAACTGCTGAACCAGACGGTGAAGGGAGACCTCGTCCTCATCCAGTTTGGGCACAACGACCAGAAGCGGGAACACCTCGCGGCGCGGACGGGATACGACGGCAACCTCCGCCGTATGGCGGCCGAGGTCCGTGCCAAGGGTGGTGTTCCCGTTCTGTGTACGTCGGTGGAGCGCCGGCACTTCAGTAACGGACGGCTGGACACCACGCTGGGCGAGTATCCCGCCGTCGTGCGCGAACTCGGCGCCGAACTGGAACTGGACGTCCTGGACCTCAACCAGTGGACCCGTGCGTTGTACCAGGAAATGGGGGAGGAAGGCTCCAAGGAACTCTTCTTCCACTTCGCTCCAGGCGAGCACGCGCATTGGGCCGGGGGACTCGAGGACAACACGCACTTCCACGTAAAAGGCGCCCAGCGGATCGCCGCTTTCGTGGCCGGGGAACTCGAGTCGCTTGGTTATGGCCTGGCGGCCACCGTCAACGCGGGAGTGCGCGTTTGATCTACTCCAACCCCCTGCGGGGACCGTCGGATATCGCTTCCTGGATTGCCGAGGGGCCGGTGCACTATGGAACGCACGACGACGGCGGTCCGGGTTCGGGTGGCGAGGGCACCGGTGCGTTGGTCCTGTCGGGCTCCCTCGACGCGGAGGAGCACGGAGATCATGCACACTGGACCCTCTGGTGCCCGGAAGAAATCCCGGATCATGTGCGGATCACCTGGGAGTTCATGCCGCTGGAGGAACCCGGACTGGCCATGGTGTTCTTCGCTGCCCGGGGGCGGGGAGGCGAGGACCTTTTCTCGTCTGCCTTGGCTCCCCGCACCGGCTTCTACCCGCAGTACCACTCGGGAGATATCGATGCGCTCCATATCTCCTACTTCCGGCACAAATACGCTTCAGAACGTGCTTTCCGTACCTGCAATCTGCGTAAGAGCGCTGGCTTTGAGCTGGTGGCGCAGGGGGCTGATCCGCTTCCTCCCGCCGAAGATGCCGATGGCTATTACCGGATGGAGGTGCTCAAGGACGGCCCGTTGGTAGCCTTCTCCATCAACGGATTGCCCCTGTTTGACTGGACGGACCCAAGTGCCGGGCCTCTGGGTGGTGGGTACTTCGGAATCCGCCAGATGGCTCCACTCAAAGCCGCATACCGCAACCTCTTCATCAGCCAGCTGTAGCCACCTCTGCCCTGTGATGGGGCGCACGAAACCATGACGTAGGATGTCCCCATGCCCCTCTTTGACCTCCCCCTTGAGCAGCTCCGCAACTACACCTCCAGCGCTGTTGCGCCGGCCGACTTTGACTCGTTCTGGGACCGCACCATTACCGAGGCCAGGGCCTTGTCGCTGAACGCTGTTTTCGAGCCGGTGGACAATTATCTGTCAGTGATCGACACCTTCGACGTCACCTTTTCCGGCTTCGGGGGAGACCGCATCAAAGGCTGGCTGCACGTGCCGGCGCACCTTGAGGCCGGGCAGCAGCTCCCCGTAGTGGTGGAGTACATCGGCTATTCCGGTGGCCGTGGCCTGGTCAACCAGAACACCCGCTGGGCGCAGGCCGGCTACGCGCACTTCATCATGGATACCCGTGGGCAGGGCTATGGTGGCGTCTGTGGCGACACCCCGGATCCGCATCCCTCGGCTGGTGGCGTCAACTACGCCGGCCTCATGACCCGGGGCGCCGACCACCAGGACAACTACTATTTCCGCCGGGTCTACGTGGACGCCTTCCGCGCGGTGGAAGCGGCACAGAGCCATCCCGCCGTCGACCCTTCCACAGTGGTTCTCACCGGCGTGAGCCAGGGCGGCGGCATCACCGTTGCTGCAGCCGGGCTGACGGCCGGGAGGCTCGACGGCGTCATCGCCGCGCTGCCCGACGTCCCCTTCCTGCAGGACTTCCGGCGCGCCATCGACATCACCCCGCGTGGCCCCTACCCGGAGATCGCCGGATTCCTGGGGCGGCACCGTGAGAAATACGAGTCCATGCTGGCTGTACTGAACTACTTCGATGGTGTCCACCTGGGCCGCGCAGCAACTGTTCCGGCGCTGTTCTCGGCAGCCCAGATGGACGATATCTGCCCGCCGTCCACTGTGTTCGCCAGCTACAACAATTACGGTGTTGGCGGCGGTGCGCCGGAGAAGGACATCGAGGTGTACCGCTTCAACAACCACGAGGGCGGCCAGGAACACCACTGGATCAAGCAACTGCAGTTCCTGCGCAAACTGCTGTCATCTTGATGGACCGGATTTGCCCGCTGTGAAGAACCGCGGTTATGGTGTGGCTATGACTAAGCGTTGGTATGCGTATTTTTCGTTGGCTCTGGAGGGGCCCGCGTCTAACTGACACGCATCCAACTTTCCTTCAGAGCCAACAGGGCAGAGATTATTCTCTGCCCTTCGCCATATCCGGCGGGTTCTGAAAAGGGGCCCGCTCCGTATCCCGGACAGGACCCAGAAATGACCAGCATCGCCGCAGAACCCGCCGAATCTCTCAACTCCGCTCACACCACAGCAGCCGCGCAGCCCGCCACCTCCAACCTGCGGGTGGCCCGCTTCGAGCCGCTTCCGGCGCCCCAGGACCTCATCGCTGAGCTACCGCTGGACGCCCGGTCCGCCGCCGTCGTCGACCGCGGCCGCGATCAGGTCCGCGCCATCATGGACGGTGTGGACGATCGCCTGCTGGTGATCGTGGGGCCGTGCTCCATCCACGACCCCAAGGCCGGCCTTGAATACGCGCGCCGCTTGGTCAGCCAGGCCGAGAAGCACAAGGAAGACCTGCTGATCGTCATGCGGACTTACTTCGAGAAGCCCCGCACCACCGTGGGTTGGAAGGGCCTCATCAACGATCCCCACCTGGACGGCAGCCACGACATTGCCGCCGGCCTCCGCGCTGCCCGCGGTTTCCTGAAGCAGGTCACCGCGCTGGGGCTGCCTACTGCCACCGAATTCCTGGAGCCCATCAGCCCGCAGTACATGGCGGACCTCGTTTCCTGGGGCGCCATCGGTGCCCGCACCACCGAAAGCCAGATCCACCGCCAGCTCGCCTCCGGGCTTTCCATGCCCATCGGTTTCAAGAACGGCACCGACGGCGACCTTCAGGTGGCCATCGATGCTTGCGGCGCCTCTGCCGCTGAGCAGGCCTTCCTGGGAATCGACGACGACGGCCGGGCGGCTCTCGTTGCGACCTCCGGCAACCCGGACACACACGTCATTCTCCGTGGCGGACGCAAGGGTCCCAACTACTCCCAGGAGGACGTCGCCGCAGCCTCGGCCAAGCTCGCTGCCAAGGGGCTCAACCCGCGCCTGATCGTGGACGCCAGCCACGCCAACAGCGGCAAGAGCCACCACCGCCAGGCAGAGGTTGCGCTGGAAATCGGAGCACAGCTTGAGGCGGGGGAGACCTCACCGATTGCCGGCGTCATGCTGGAGAGCTTCCTGGTGGGCGGCGCGCAGAACCTGGACGTGGCAGCCCAGCTCGCGGGGACGCAGGAGCTCGTCTACGGCCAGAGCGTCACGGACGCCTGCATGGAATGGGACGTCACGGCCTCAGTGCTGGAACAGCTCGCCGCCTCGGCCCGGAAGCGCCGCGTGGCAACCGGGGAGTAGCATCCCACTTTCCGGAAATGCTTTCACATTGGCCCCATCAGCCTCTAGAGTATCTAGCACATGGTTGTTGGATGGCTCAGCATCGGCACACCGTTCTTCTGGGGGTGTCCTACTGTCTGAGAGCAAAGGAATATGGGAAATGTCCGCAGAGACTAACTTCTCGAACGCGCGGTTCATGACGGTGGCTGAAGTGGCCGACGTCTTGCGTGTTTCCAAAATGACCGTGTATCGCCTGGTCCACTCAGGGGAAATGCCCGCCGTCAGGTTCGGCCGTTCCTTCCGGGTTCCGGAAGAAGCCGTCGCCCAGTACCTCAAGGGTGCTGTTGTGGACGGGCAATCCGAGACTGCCTGAGAGTGCCGCGGCCCATCAGACGGACCGTGGTCACGGGGTGCCCCTTTGAAGCGGTACTCTGTTAAGGAACGTTTTACGTCAATGTAAGAATCTGTCAGTTGTACAGTCTGCTTCCGCGGATGTGTTCCAACAGACAGGAACTTCTAGTTTGTAAGGAACTTTCGTGGGTTCAGTTATTAAGAAGCGCCGCAAGCGTATGGCCAAGAAGAAGCACCGCAAGCTGCTTCGCAAGACCCGCCACCAGCGCCGCAATAAGAAGTAGAGATACTTCATCAAGCGTGAATGCCCGTTACCTTTCGAGGTGGCGGGCATTTTTGCATCCTTCCGACGCTCTCTCACCGTTCGTTGGGTTTTTGGTGATGCTCTCTCACCGTTCGCGTGCGAAACCCGACTCCACGGCAGGGTCAATCCAGCCGTTCCTTAGTGCCTTCTTGATTTTCAGTATTGCCTTAGTGAATCCGTCTGCCAGATCGTCCTTTCCGAAGATAAGAACTGTCCAGCCCGCCGCCGCGAAGGCTTTATCACGGCGCCGATCGCTGAAGAACTGTTCCTCCCCAAGGTGATGTTCGCCGTCGTACTGAATCGCCAAACGGCGCACGCGAAAGCCGAGGTCCGCGGACGGAGAGAAGGGGTCGTCAACTCGGAGCCGAATCTGGAGCTCGGGTGCGGCGAGGCCTGCGTCGAGCATGGCCCGGCGAAGCATCGTCTCCGGCGCCGAGTCCGCACCGACCCTCATGAGTTCAAGTGCTTCGCGTGCGCGGACCACGCCTTGCAGGTTCTTGTGCCGGTCCAGCATCTTCCGAAGTGCCTCCGGCGAAGTGAATGGCGTTTCGCGTCCTTCGAATTCTTGCCGCGGCATGCGAATAATCTGGTCGCCGACACAGACCAGCTCTTTTAACGGCAGCTGGCGTGCCAAGTCCAGCCAGGTCCTGGGGCGAGTGCTCATCCAGATGCCTTGCTTGAACTCGATTTCGGATTCGTCCACGAGCACTGTGTGTCCGATGATGCCTCGTCGCCGCGCTGACGGGAGGTTCCTCGGCTTGCTGAGGTGGAGTTCATTTGAGTCGGCCAGCCAAGGAGGCAGGAAAAGGCCATGTAATTTGGCGGCGGTCACGTGCGAGATCCATGCGCCAGGACTCGCAGCTGAGAGGGATCGCGCAGCTTCCGCCAAGTCAAAATCCCAGCTGGCAGGGCGGTAGATTCCTTGGCTGACACTTTCGATTGAGACTTGATTCCTGAGTTGCGCGTGCTCGAAACCAGCGGCCTTGGCCTCGTCGATCGTGAAGGGAGCAGAAGCCAGCACGGCAGGAAGGGGCGACGGTTTTTGCATATGGGCATTGTTGCCCAGGACGGCCCTCGCGTGCAGAAGTTATCCACAGGCCCGCAGCCTATGGCCTTCGGTGAGAGAGGGTTGGCCGGGAGGGGGTGTTTGGTGAGAGAGGGTTGGCCGGAACAGGGCGTTTGGTGAGAGAGGGTTGGCCGGAACAGGGCGTTTGGTGAGAGAGGGTCAGTAGCGGGGGCCGCGGAATCGTGAGAAGCCGCGCCACAATCCGTAGATCGCACCGCCCACGGTGGCAGCCTTGAGGCCGAGCGTTGCTGCACGGCGGCCGGACCGGAAGTCGTACACGGGCCAGTTGTTCTCGCGCGCGTGTTTGCGGAGCTTTGCGTCCGGGTTGATCACCACGGGGTGTCCCACCATGGTGAGCAAGGGAATGTCATTGGCGGAATCGCTGTAGGCCCAGCAGTGATCCAGGTCCAGGCCTTCCCGATCGGCCACGAGTTGGACTGCCACCGCCTTGGCGGGTCCGTGCAGGATGTCACCCACGAGTTTCCCGGTGTACATGCCATCCTCCACCTCGCCCACGGTGCCCAGTGCGCCGGTCAAGCCCAAGCGGGTGGAGATGACGGTGGCAACCTCGATGGGGGTTGCTGTCACCAGCCACACCTTGCGTCCCACTCTGAGGTGTTGTTCGGCGAGTGCCTTGGTTCCGGGCCAGATCCGGGACTCGATCATTTCGTCATAGACCTCTTCACCCAAGGCCTTGATGTCGTCAACAGTGATCCCGGCAGCAAGGGTGAGGGCGGAGTCGCGTACTGCGTGGACGTCCTCCATGTTCTCTCCGCGCATCACGAACTTGAACTGCTTCCAGGCGAACCCAGCGGCCTGCGGCAAAGTGAAGGCCTTGCGTTCGTACATCTTTCGCGCCACGTGGAAGAGGCTGGCACCCTTCATCAACGTGTTGTCGACGTCGAAGAAAGCAGCCTCGCCAGTGTGCTTCTGCGCTTGGGCAGATGCGGCAACTGCGGCGTTCTTCTCCTCGGGCATGCCTTGAGTCTAGTCAATTGCCGGTGCCCCGCGCTGAGGGCGCACTCTGTGCGTCATCCTGTGGGATGTGGGGGAGCACGGGGCCGGTTACCGTTATCCCATGGCTATTCCCGACGTCGTTCTCCTCACCAAAGCTGACTGCCACCTCTGCACCGAGGCGCGTGCCGCCGTCGAGCGTGTCACGAAAAGCCTGGGTGTGCAGTGGACAGAGCAAAGGATCGACGACGATCCGCAACTGCAGGAGCGGTTCGCCGAGGAGATTCCCGTGGTGCTGGTGAACGGTATCCAACGGGATTTTTGGAAGATCGACGAGGAACGGTTGACCCGCACCCTGAAGAAAGTCCTGGCAGGCTGAGGGTGGGGTTACCCGTAAGTAATGGCTTTTGTTGAGTCCGGCCGGGGGTCATAGAGTGGAACAACAAAGCGACGCAATGGAGAATACCGTGACTGCGCTGGAACCGTCCCCGGAAGCGACAACCGAGGACAATGAACCTGCCGCCAAGCAGATCCCGCCCGCGGCTGTGGCCCGGATGACCCTCTATTTGCGCGCGCTCAACTCTCTCTTGGCCGAAGGCGTGGAACGGGTTTCTTCCGAAGCGCTGGCTGAGGCATCGGGCGTTAGCTCGTCCACACTCCGCAAGGACCTTTCCTACGTTGGTTCCTACGGGACGCGCGGGGTGGGCTATGAGGTCCAATACCTTAGCCGGCATATCGCGGCCGCGCTGGGCCTGACGCACGACTGGAAAGTTGCGATTGTAGGTGCCGGTAACCTCGGAAAAGCCCTGGCGCGCTATGGCGGTTTCGAATCCAGGGGCTTTGACGTTGTCGCCATTTTTGACGCCGACCCCATGGTGATCGGCAACGAGGTGGGGTGGCTGCGCGTCAGCGACTCCGCGGAGTTGGAGCGCGTCCTGGAGCGCACGCATACGAACATGGTGGTGCTCGCCCTGCCGGCCACCGTAGCCCAAGCGGTATGTGACCGGGTGATCGCAGCTGGTATCCGGAGCATTCTGAGCTTCGCCCCTGTGCTGTTGCAGGTCCCGCCGCATGTGAACCTTCGCAAGGTTGATATGGCCACGGAGCTTCAGATTTTGGCTTACCACGCACAACGGGCGCAGACTCCGGGTCAGGCCATTTAGCCTTCGCCGGGGTCCACGCCCGCATGTGATTCTTCTTATTGCGTGTTTAGCGACCGTAGGGGTTCTGGTACGGGTTGCCGAACGGCTGTGGCTTCCGGAAGTACGGAGCGGATGCCGGCAAGTACAGCAAGACGATTGCGGCAACGCCCAGCAAGATCACCACGAGCTGCATAATGCCGTACGTGGCACCGAACTGGAACAAGCCGGTGAGGCCCAGGACAGAGATCGCTGCGAAGACCGTTCCCAGGATCCTGGCCCAGTTCTTACCTTTGCGGACGGGGAAAGCAACCAGGGCGTAAAGGCCCAAGGAAACAATTGCACCCACCACGGCACCCACTGCAATGGCGCCCCGCATGCCGTCCATGGACCCGGCAGGAAACTCGGTGCCCTGCTGGGCGGCTTGCTGATTCATGGCGTTGATAAAGGCGTCGGCGCCGGTGGTGGCCAACAGCAGCGAGCTGATGGCAGAAAGGATGCCGGCGGCAACGATCATCCAGAAGGCATAGTTCACCATCTGGGGAACGGCCGTAGGACCAGTGGGGCCGGGCTGCTGGCTCGGCCAATTGGTGCTCTGGCCATACTGGGGTGCAGCCTGCTGGCCGTATTGCGGTGCGGCGGGAGCCTGCTGGCCAAACTGGGGTGCAGCCTGCTGGCCGTATTGCGGTGCCGCGGGAGCCTGCTGGCCATACTGCGGTGCCGCGGGCTGGCCGTATTGCGGTGCAGGAGGCTGGGGCGCCGAGGGCTGGGTGCCCGGCTGCTCGGGCTGGTTGGAGTCGCCCGGGTTTGATGGCGGGTAGGGAGGGTTGCTCATGGCATTCCTTTGCTTGTTCGACTGCTGGTGCGGCCGCCGGGATCAGCAAAATGACCCTGCCCCCAGCGTGGTTCTGCATCCACCGTACCTCCCGGGTCTGACACTGTAGACGATCACACGCAGGTATTTCGGGCTCACAGCAAAAATCATCATGTTGGCTTACGCCTTCATGATGAAGGCCGCGGGAATCCGTAAGGGATTCACCGCGGCCTTTGCCTTCAAATCCGTCGTTCACCGAACGACGGCGGCAGTAGCGTCAGCGCTAGGCCTGACCCTTTACTGCCTTGAACCACAGCTGCGAATTGGGCAGCCACATCAGGACTACGGCGACAGCGCTGACAAGGAAACCAAACCAGTTGCCGCCCAGTCCCATGCCGGATCCGCCACCGTTGGCTGCGCCAAAGATGGCCAGCAGCAGGGAAACGGCGGCCACGATGGTGAGCGCCAGGCGGGCCCACTCCTTGCCTTCCTTCATTTTCATGGCCAGGACCACTTGCGCTGCGGCCACGGCCAGGGCGAGGAGGAGCAGTACCAGGGCGATTGCAGCAAAAGCCGGGGCGAAGGCGAACGCAGCAATGACTGCGAAGAATCCAATGAGCCCGAACAACAGGCCCAGGAGTCCGGAGATCACCCAGATGAAGTAGGAAACCTTCAGCTCCGTTGGCAGGCCCTGGGTCTTGAACATCCCCGAGAAACCGCCTTGCGGCATGACGTCGTTGAAGTTCCGGGGTCCGTCGGTGGGCATTTCGAAGTGGAATCCGGGTTGGCCCGGTCCCGGCTGGCCGGGGGCTGGCTGCCCCGTACCGGGCGGCGGCGGTGCGGGCTGCGAATACTGGCCCTGTTGCGACGGCGGCTGGTAACCCTGGGGCGGCTGGTAACCCTGCGGTGGTTGGTAGCCCGCAGGAGGAACATTGCCTGGCTGCGGAGGCTGGGAGCCGGGCTGCTGTGGCTGTGGTGTTTCGTCTGGGGTACTCATGGCATCACTTTAGACCGCAGGTTGAAGGATGCATAGGAAATTCGGAGCCAACTCGCAGCTAAATACAGGCTGTTTGCCGAACAATTGCGGGGTGACTTCCCTGAATACGAAACGGCGCCCCCACAGCGTGAACTGTGCGGGCGCCGCTCGGCACTCCAGGAGTGGCTATGGCTACGCGGCGGCCGGTGCGATGAACGCGAGCTCGAGGTTGATGACTACCTTGTCGCTGACCAGGACGCCACCGGCTTCGAGGACAGCGTTCCACGTGAGGCCAAAGTCCTTGCGGCTGATGGTGGTTTCGCCGGAGACGCCGGCGCGGGTGTTGCCGAAGGGATCCACTGCAACACCGTTGAATTCGGTCTCGATGGCAACTTCCTTGGTCACGCCCTTGATTGTGAGATCACCCACGAGGTCGAAGCTGTTTCCGTTGGCCTTGACGTGGCGGGAGACGAAAGTGATTTCGGGGAACTTCTCCACGTCGAAGAAGTCTTCGCCCTTGACGTGGCCATCGCGGTTGACGTCGCCGGAGTCGAAGCTGGCGGTCTGGATGGTGGCGCTCACCTTGGAGTCCGTGAGGGTTTCGCCAACCTCGAGGGTGGCCGAAGCGTCCTTGAACTGGCCGCGAACCTTGCTGATGCCTGCGTGGCGGACGGTGAAGCCAATCTCGCTGTGGGAAGCGTCGAGGGTCCAGGTGCCGGTGGTGACGGTAGCGGGAAGGGTCATCATGGTGTTGCTCCTATGTCTGGTGGAAGGTACTGCGTGCTTGCACGGTTGAAGCGATTGCTTGAAGCGTCAACCGAGCTTCGTGTCTAGTATAAACATGCATATGCATCTTTTATTCCAACTCCATGGAACATTTCTGGAAAACTTTGAGTTCTACTAGCGGTAGAAGATTTCGGATCGCCCCGCTTCTTTGAGAAACTGGTAAACATGCCCCAAGCAACTGTCCATCTGCTTCGCCATGGCGAGGTCCACAATCCCGACGGCGTCCTGTACGGTCGCCTGCCGGAATTCCACCTCTCCGAACGCGGCCGGGAGATGGCCCGCATGCTGGCTGATCACTTCGCAGCCCGCGCCAGCCAAGGCGCCAAGATCGTGCACCTGGTCGCCTCGCCGCTCACCCGTGCCCAGGAAACAGCCATGCCTACGGCAGAGGCCCTCAATCTCGAGATCCACACCGAGCCGCGGATCATCGAAGCCGAGAACCACTTCCAGGGTCTCCACCCCACCAAGAGCGAGTTCCTCAAGCCCAAGCACTGGTTCTACTTCCGGAATCCCCTGCGACCCTCCTGGGGTGAGCCTTACAAGGAGCAGGCAGCCCGCGTGCTGGCCGCTGTAGAGGATGCCCGCGTCAAGGCAATCGAGTTGGGCGGGGACGGTGCTGAAGCCATCCTGGTCAGCCACCAGTTGCCCATTTGGTCCACCCGCCTGACCGCGGAGGGACGGCGTTTGGCGCACGACCCGCGCAAGCGCGAATGCACGCTGACGTCCCTGACTTCCCTGACGCTCGACGACGACGGCAAGATCGTGCGCGTCGAATACACCGAGCCCGCTGCCGTGCTTCTTCCCGGCGCGGCGAGCACCCCGGGAGCGTAGAAGCATGGACAACAATCTTTCGCGCCGTGGCATGCTCACCGCAGGTGGCGTCCTCCTCGCGGGACTGACCATGGGCCTGTCGGCGTGCGCACAGGAAGACTCGCTGGCCAAGCAAGCCAAGGCCGGTGACAACAAGAACTACGTGGCAGGCGATGGTTCGGTGACGGAATTCGCCAAGGCGGACCGTGCAGCCCCCGTGGCGCTCAAGGGGACGCTCTTTACCGGACAGGCCATCAAGCCCGAGGACCTCAAAGGTAAAGTCACTGTCCTGAACTTCTGGTTCGCTGCCTGTGCTCCTTGCCGCATCGAGGCACCCCAGCTTGAGGCCTTGCACCAGGACTTCAAGGACCAGGGCGTGCAGTTCTTTGGCGTCAACCTCCGCGACGAACAAGCCACCGCAGAGGCCTTCGACAAGACCTTCAACATCACCTACCCGAGCTTCAATGACAAGGACGGCGCAGTGCTGCTGTCCGTGTCCGGCATCGTGCCCCCGGGTGCAGTGCCCACCACCCTGGTCCTGGACAAGGAAGGCAAGGTTGCCTCCCGCGTGCTTGGCGAGATTGAAAAGAGCACCCTGAAAGCCCTTATTACTTCAGCAGTGGCCGAGTAGCACCGATGAACAGTCCCTTTGCCGAGACGATCCTCAACGGATCGCTGTTGCTGGCTGTGCCGGTGGCATTGTTGGCCGGGCTGGTCTCGTTCCTTTCGCCGTGCGTGCTGCCCTTGGTCCCTGGGTACCTGGGCTACGTGACGGGACTGACCGGCGTCGACCTCCAGAAGCAGCGGCGGGGCCGCATGCTGGCCGGCATCGGACTGTTCGTCCTGGGATTCTCGGTGATTTTTGTTCTCTTGGGCGGCGCCTTCGGGCAGCTCGGAACGTTGCTGACGGGCCCGCAAAATGCATGGATCACGCAGTTGCTTGGCGTCCTGGTCATCGTCATGGGCGTGGTGTTCATGGGCGGTTTCGGCTGGCTCCAGCGGGACGCGAAGATCCATGCCAAGCCGCCGGCAGGGCTCTGGGGCGCACCGTTGCTGGGACTGACGTTCGGCCTGGGCTGGGCACCCTGCATTGGCCCGACATACTCCGCGGTACAGTTGCTGAGCTTGTCCGGCGGTTCGTCGGCAGCCAAGGGCGCGCTCCTGGCGTTCGTTTACAGCCTTGGGCTGGGTATTCCTTTCCTCCTGATTGCTCTGGCCGTCCGCCGGGGCATGGGGGTGATGTCCTTCTTCCGCAAGCATCGGCTGGCCATCCAGCGGATCGGCGGAGGCATCCTGATTTTGCTCGGCATCCTGATGGCCACCGGTGTGTGGGGAACCTGGGTGACCGAGTTGCAGTACTGGTTCCAAAACGATGTGAAGTTGCCAATCTGATGAGCGAGTCCGTGAAAGCCAAGAAGAAGTCACCAGCCGCTGAGAGCACCTCCGCAGAAGGCACAACAGGCGAAGGAAAACTCAAGCAGGCCAAGTCCGAGGCAGCCCTGCCCGCACTTGGTTTCAAAGGCATGCTCCGGTGGGCCTGGACACAGCTGACCAGCATGCGCACCGCCTTGTTCCTGCTGCTCCTGCTTGCAGTGGGCGCAGTTCCAGGTTCGCTGTTCCCGCAACGGCCCGCCAACCCCTCCGTGGTCACGCAGTACATTAAGGACAACCCGTCCTATGGCCAACTGCTGGATGCCCTGCAGCTTTACGATGTGTACTCTTCGGCCTGGTTCTCGGCCATCTACATCCTGCTGTTCATCTCCCTGATCGGCTGCGTGACACCTCGCGCAATCGCCCATTACAAGGCCATGAAGTCACAGCCTCCGCGCACCCCCAAGCGGTTGTCGCGCCTGCCTGAGTACGGCACGTTGGCCCTGCCCGCCGACGCCGGGATCCCGGCGTCGAAGGCCATCAACGATGCCGCCGGGCTGCTCAAGAAGCGCGGCTACCGCGTTGACGTCAGAGACGTCGACGGCGCGCTGCCGTCCTTGGGTGCCGAGCGCGGCTTCCTGAAGGAGGTGGGCAACCTGGTGTTCCACACCTCCCTGATCGGTGTGCTGGTATCCGTGGCCATCGGAGGCCTGTACGGGTACAGCGGGCAGCGGATCCTCGTGGAAGGCGAAACCTTCGTCAACACCCTGGTGGGCTACGACCAATTCACACCCGGCACCAACTTCCAGAGCAGCTCGCTCCAGCCGTACTCCATGCAGCTGGACAAGTTCAAGGCCACGTTCGACCGCGAATCGCCGGGCAAAGCCGGCCAGCCCATCGACTACACCGCCGAGGTCACCACCAAGGAAAACCCGGATGCGCCGGGCAAGAAGGAAGTCCTCAAGGTCAACGACCCCGTTTCCCTTGGCGGCACCAGTCTCTACCTCACCGGCAACGGATACGCACCCATGGTGACGGTCCGCGATGGTGACGGCAACGTGGCCTTCCAAGGCCCCGTCACGGCCAAGGTCCAGGGCGATAACTACTACTCATCCGTGGTGATCAAGGTTCCGGACGCCAAGCCCGAACAGTTGGGCTTTGTAGGGTTCTTCCTTCCTACAGCGTTCGTTACTGAGACCGGCACCTCGTTCAGCGCTTCCCCGGAACTCTTCAACCCCCAACTGAGCCTGAATTCCTTCTACGGAGACCTCGGCCTGGACAAGGGCGTGCCCCAGAACGTGTTCGAACTGGACATCAAGGACTTGAAACCGCTTAATGCCCGCGACCTCGCGGCAGGCGGCATCACTTTGACGCCCGGGGCTACGGTGGACCTGCCCGAAGGCAAGGGCAGCATCACCTTTGACGGCGTCAAGAAGTACATCGGCGTGGACATCCACCACAACCCCGGCCAGCTGTACGCCTTGATCTTCGGCTTCCTGGCCGTTGCCGGTCTGGTCATGTCCCTCTACATCAACCGCCGCCGCGTCTGGGTCCGCACCGGAACGCACGCGGATGGCCGCACGATGGTGGAGTACGGCCTGCTGGCACGCGGTGAAGACCACCGTCTGGCCGGCGAAGCAGCAGCCCTCCGCGAGATCTTTGCCCGGGAATGGAACGTCCCGGAGACGCCGGACACTGGCACAACAAAAGCAGTCTCTTCCTCAACCTCGAAGGACCAGTAATGCCCGTCATCAACGAAACCCTGGGCCAGTACAGCGAGCTGTTCATGCTGTTGGCCGCCGGCACGTACACCGTGGCCTTCATCGCGTTTGCCTGGGATCTGGCGAAGAGCAGCAAGATGCTCCGGGCTGTGGACCTCAAGGCCGCTGCCAGCTCCGCCAACGAAAAAGTAGCGGTTGCCGCGGGTCGCGTCAGCGAGGGCTTGGGCGCCCCCGACGCCGGCGGGCCAGCCGGCCGAGCCGAGCGTCCGACGTCGGGCCTCACCGTTGAGGGGGGCACCGCCGCGGGCGACATGAAGTACGGTGGCGTCCGCCGCGCACCTGCCCGCGTTGCGGTGGCACTGACCGTCCTGGGCGTGCTGATCCACGGAGCGGGCGTGGTGACCCGTGCCTTCGGCGCAGGCCGCGTGCCGTGGGGCAACATGTACGAGTTCCTCACCACCGGCGCGTTTGTTGCCGTGGCGGTGTTCCTGATTGTCCTCATCCGCCGCGACCTGCGGTTCCTGGGCACGTTCGTAATCGGCCTGGCCATCATCATGCTCGTGGCGGCCTCGGCTGCTTTCTGGACCCCGGTTGGCCACCTTGTACCGGCGCTGCAGAGCTACTGGCTGATCATCCACGTCTCCATCGCGGTGCTCTCTTCTGCCCTGTTCACGCTGACCTTCGCCATGTCCATACTGCAGCTGCTGCAGTCCTACCGGCAGAAGAACCTTGCAGCGAACCGCGCCGACAATCTTGGGTTTATGCGTCTTGTCCCCAATGCGCTGAGCCTGGAAAACCTCTCCTACCGGATCAACGCCATCGCGTTTATCGGCTGGACGTTCACCCTCATGTTCGGTGCAATCTGGGCAGAAAAGGCGTGGGGACGGTTCTGGGGCTGGGACCCCAAGGAAGTCTGGACGTTCGTGATCTGGGTGGTCTACGCAGGCTACCTGCACGCCCGTGCCACCCGCGGTTGGACCGGAACCCGAGCAGCATGGTTGTCGATTGTGGGCTACGCCTGCGTCATCATCAACTTCACGCTGGTGAACACCGTTTTCAACGGCCTTCACTCATACTCGGGTCTCTAAGCTCCACACCGGCCTGAGCAGGGGCGTTACACCAGCGCTCCGGCTCAGGCCTCGATGACCGTTTTCCGGTGAAGCAACCGAGCCTTTCACCCGCCTACAGCAAGTGCTAACTTGTTCAGAACCCGCTTGTGATGCAGCCCGCCAGCGACGCGTCGTGTTCTTTTCGAGGTAACCATGAGCTATGTTCTCGCCATTGACGTCGGGACAAGTTTTACCGCAGCAGCCCTGGTTAAGCCTGACCAGAGTCCAACCCCCACACCCGAAATCCTCCCGCTGGGACTGCACGGCAGCGCCGTGCCCTCCGTGCTTTTCTACGCACATGATGGCCGGATCCTCGTAGGTGAGGCGGCCGAGCGACGCGGTTTGGACAATCCCCAGCGGATGGTCCGCGAATTCAAGCGCCGCATCGGCGACTCCGTCCCGTTGGCCGTAGGGGAGGAATGGCTGGCGGCGGAGGACATCTACGCCACCATGGCCCGGTGGGTGGTGGACAGGGCCGAGGAACGCGAGGGAAGTTCGCCGTCGTCCATCATCATGACGCACCCCGCCGCCTGGGGGCAGCATCGGACCTCTTTGACCCTCGCCGCGCTGAACGTGGCCGGCCTACGGGATGTCACCCTGATCAGTGAACCCGAGGCGGCCGCCCTGCATTATGCCTCCCAGACACGGGTGGAGAACGGCAGCATCATCGCGGTGTACGACCTCGGCGGTGGCACGTTCGACACCGCCGTCCTCCGCAAGGCCGGTGCGGGAAACTTCGAACTGCTGGGCCGTCCTGACGGGATTGAAACCCTGGGCGGAGCCGATTTCGACGCCGCCGTGCTGCGTCACGTCATGGGTCACGTCACTGCTTCCGCGGACGTGGATTCGAGCACGCCGGACACCTTGGCAGCCCTTTCGCGTTTACGGCGGGAATGCCGGGAGGCCAAGGAAGCGCTCTCCATGGACAGCGAGGCCAGCGTTGCCGTGGCGTTGCCGGGCACTCAGCAGTCCATCCGCCTGGTTCGCTCCGAGTTTGAAGCGATGATCGAAGCACCTATCCGGGACACAGTGGATGCGCTGGTGCGAAGCCTGCGGAGCATCCACGTTGACGCGCAGGATTTGAGCGCTGTCCTGCTGATTGGTGGATCCTCGCGGATTCCTCTGGTGGCGGAGATGATTTCCGTGGAACTGGGCCGGCCGATCGCCGTGGACGCCGATCCCAAGTCTTCCATCTGCCTGGGGGCGGCAGTGGCCGGGTTGCCGTCCACGGGAGCCGCCGGGGTGGATGCGGCAGAGGCCGGCGCAGCGTCGGTGACCGCAGCATCGGCTACCGCAGCGGTGGCTACCGCAGCGTTGGAGCGGCCGCACCTCGTGAGGAACGCGCCCACCTTGACCGCTCCGAAAGCTGCGTCTGCCAAAGCTGGCAAGCATGCTCCCAGGCCCCGCGTGCGGATGGCCGCGGCCGCGGCCGTAGCTGCAACCGCGTTGACGATCGTGACGGCGACGGCGGCTCAGAGTCCCGACGGGGCTGGCCTGCTGGCAACGATGTTCGGCAATCAGGCCGCCGACGTCATGCGTGACGCCGGTGCGCAAGGTGCGGGGGCCCAAGCCGCCGCGTCGCAGGCCAACGGTGCTGATGCCGCGACTACCGGGAATGCCTCGGCGGGACTCGAAGCGGGTGCAGGCACCGGGGTCACCAGGGCCGGGAAGAGCCCGGCCCGGCCAGGAACTGCCACCGCAGGAAAGGGCAGTACAGGCACGGGATCGGGGACAGCGGCGGGCGCGGTGGCGGGACCGGTCACCACTCCGGGTGCTGCCACCGGCAGTGCCACTACCCCCGCGGTGCCTGGGACGGCCACCACTCCCGGCACCCCCGCCACAACGCCCACCACGCCGGTTCCGATTCCGACGGGCGGCGCGGCCAGCGGGCCTACCCCTCCGCCCGTGACCCCTCCGCCCACCACACCGCCAGTGACCGAACCAACAGTGCCTCCCACCACCCCGGCGGATCCGGTCACACCGCCGCCATCGCCCGAACCGACTGTTCCGCAGCCCGAGCCCACGGTCACTCAGGACCCCGTGCCACCGTCGCCAGATCCAACGCTCTCCCAGGCACCCACACCACCACCCGTCACGCTGGATCCCACGCCCCTGCCAACGGAATCCAGTCCTGCTCCGGATCCAGCGCTGCTCCTGGCGGTGTAGTCCATGACGGGACACGACCATAAGCCCGGGCACCACCCGCCCGGTGCGGACGATCACCCGCTCGATGAAGCTCCCGCCGCTATGGAGCCGGGACTACCCATAGTTCCGGAACTACCCATAGTCCCGGAACTACCCATAGCCCCGGAACCGACAACGGATTCCTTGGCCGTCCGTGAACTGCTGCTGGCCCTCTCCGTAGGTTTCACCCTTCCTGGGCCGCTGCCTGACGGCGTCGAAGGCCATGACGGGCTGGATCAGGTCATCGCGGCCGCCAAGGAGGCCGGCTTGCTGCACTCCGATGGCTCGGTGGTGGGGACAGCCCAGTACGCCTTGCTGCAAGGCACCCCCACAGGCCGCCTTCGCGCACTGCAGAGGGAGCTGGTGGACAAAGTCCTGGCGGACGGCCGGGCTCTGGGCGACCTGGCCCGGGACCTCGCCAAGAGCGGGCTGCAGGATTCACGGGTTGCTGCGGAGCTGGAGCGTTCAGCAGAGAAAGCGGTGGACACAGATCCGCAGCTTGCCATGGACCTGTTCGCTGAAGCCCTCCTTGCGGGCGGCCAGGAACTCACGTACGCGGCCCGGCGGGCCCAGGCCGCAGCGGCAACAGGAGACCTTGACGCCGCGGGCAGGATCGTGGACAGGCTCCTGGCGTTGCCCGAGCCGCCTGACCTTCGCTTGGGTGTGGACGTGGCCGCGGCAGTGTGGGCCCAGCGGGGGATGCTCTCCCGCAGCGCGGATACCTACACGTGGCTGGGCGCGGACAGAATGGCGGGCTCGGCCCCACTGGCGGCAGTGGCGCTGATCGGTTCCGGCAACGCTGCGGAGGCGGAGCAACTCCTTGCCGGCAGCCGGCCTGCCGGTTCGCCCACCCTCCTGGCTGTGGCGTTGTCGCTCACCCAGGAAGGACTTCGAAGAACCCTGGGTCCGGACCCACAACTGGCTCTGCCGGAGCTCATCAGGGCGTCGGACATGATGAACGCTGCAGGGGGCGCACTTCCCTTGGCTGAGACTCCCGGCGCGTTGGCTGCCTTGTGCGCGCTCCACAGTGGGGAGCCCGCCGTGGCTGCCCATGTGCTTCATGCCGCGTTGACTGCGGGACAGGGCGGAGATGTTGCCGGGCCCAGGCTGTTCTTGCTTCAGGCGTGGTCCTTGATGCAACAGGACAACGCTGATGAGGCCCGGTTGGCCATCAATGAGGCCGTCAAGGCCAACCACTGGCCGCTGGCACCACGGGATGAGTTCTTGTTGGCGGCATTGGAGGTGGGCCTGGCCAGGCGCGGAAGCGAAGTACACCAGCTGGTGCTGGCATGGGAACGGGCCCGGGAAGCCATGATGCACGTGTCAGTTGACCTCTACAGCCTCCTGCCGTGGGGTGAACTGATGATCGCTGCGGCCCGGCTTAGGGAAACACGACGTGTGTCGCACTACGTGGCCGGTGCGTGGGATCTGCTGGCCGGATTGGGGAATCCGCCTCTGTGGTCCGTACCCCTGCACTGGGCTGCTGTTCAGGCCGCCTTGCTGAGCGAAAGCCCGGCAGAGCTGGCCCCGCATGCCGCAGCGCTGGTGCGGGCTTCCGGACACAGTCATCTGGCATCGGTTCTCGCCGCGGGTGGCAAGGCATGGGTGTCGGTTCTGGCCAGCCGCTTTGAAGCGTCCGACGTCGAAGCAGCGGCCCGTGGGTTGGCCGCCGTCGGCATGCCGTGGGAGGGCGCGCGCTTGGCGGGCCACGCCGCAGCGCACGCGGAGGAACGTCGCGACATGGTGAAGCTGCTGGCGTGCGCCAGGGACATCCATCCGCAAGGCTCCCCGCCAGGCGGAGTGCCCGGGCGGGGCGATGACGGGCGCGGGGAAGCACGCCCCCAGAGTCTTTCAGATAACGCCATCGCGGTGACCACGGCCCCAACCGGGCTGAGCGCCAGGGAACGGGAAGTGGGAAGGCTGCTCCTGGCGGGCAAAACCTACCGCGAGATCGGAGAAGCCATCTACATTTCCCCCCGGACGGCGGAGCACCATGTGGCCCGGATGCGCAGGCGCCTGGGCGCCGAAAGCCGCTCTGAGCTGATGGTCCGCCTCCGCGTGGCCTTGGGGGAGGGGTACCCTCCTCCCTGAGGTGAAGCACCCCCACCCCCTAACGAAAAACCCCGTGATCCCCTAACGATGAGGCCCCGGCAGGGGGACTACCCCCGATGCCCCGTCCCACTCCCCGGCCCTACGTTGAAGGGGAGCCCGGCAAAGGCGCCGGGCCAATTACCACCCACCACAGAGTTTGAGGGAGCACTGAAATGCCAACACTCGCACAACAGCTCGTGCAGTTCCTGATGAGCCTGTTCAACGATCCTGATGCCGCCGAAGAATTCGTACGCGATCCCGAAGCGGCCCTCGCCGCAGCCGGCCTCCGGGACGTTTCCTCGGCAGACGTCGACGCTGTTCGTCCGGTGGTCCTGGACTACGCGCCCATCAACGCACGTTCGTCGTTCGACCGCGAATACAACACCGGCGGAAACCAAGCCTCAACGGGTGGCGGCGGCGCAACCGGCGGCCACCCGGCTCCCTCCCACGGTGGGGGCAACGGCAACACCGGCGGCTGGGATGACGACGACGATCACGGCCACGGGGGAGGCGGCGGTGGCGGTGGTGGCGGCTGGGATGATGACGACGATCACGGCCACGGCGGTGGCGGTGGCGGTGACTGGGATGACGACGACGATCACGGCCACGGCGGTGGCGGTGGCGGTGGTGGCGACTGGGATGACCATGCACACGCCGTTCAGCAGTTGGTCCATGTGGTGAACAACTACTCCTACACCACCAACATCGACGACCGCGACACGATCACTGACCAATCCGTCAATCAGAACATCTGGGCCGATGGCGACGTCACCCAGCTCTTCAACCAGGACGCAGTGGTTGCTTCCGGCGATGGTGCCATTGCAGCCGGCGACGATGTGAAGGACTCCGGCAACACCACCACCACCAATGATCACTCGACGGATAACTCGGTGAACATCAGCGAGTCCGGTGACGGCGACGTTGAGGTGGGCAACACGGACATCGAGGTCAAGGATTCGTTCAACGACAATTCGGATCACTCCGTCACCAAGGACTCCTACAACACCGACGACTCCTACAACACGGATGTTGACGTTGACGTGGACATCGAGGACTCCTTCAACGAGGACAACTCCACGCACACGGACAACTCGGACAACTCGGTCAATATCTCCGATTCGTTCAACGACAACTCTGTGGATAACTCGGACAATTCGGATAACTCCGTGACGGATAACTCCGATAACTCGGACAACTCCGTGGACATTGCTGACTCGTTCAATGACAACTCCACCGATGTTGAGGTGGGCGATGTGGATGTTGAACTCACCAATATCCAGGACAGCATCGTGGTGGCCGACAACGAGCTGGATGTGGATTACACCAACATCGAGGACAACGAACTCGAATTCAACGACATCGACGACTCGATCGTGGTTGCCGACAACGACGTGGATGTGGACCTCGACGGCGGCCCGGCAGGCCCGCCGCCACCACCGATGTAGAAATACCAAACATATGGTCCCCAGCAGTGCCCGGCAGGTGTTCAACAACCTGCCGGGCACTTCGTGGACTTCCAACCCGAGGGGCAGAGCAAAGGACAGTCCGTGGCTGAAACAGCACGCATGACCACCCTGGTAGAGCAGGCAATCGCCTTGGTGGGGGATCGCAATGACCTGAGACGGCGGCTGGAAAATACCCTCAACCGCCTGGGCGATCCCAGTGTCCGGGTCATTGTGGTGGGGGAGTTCAAACAAGGCAAAAGCCAACTCATCAACGCCTTGGTGAACGCCCCCGTCTGCCCTGTTGATGACGACATCGCCACCACAGTGCCGACGGTGGTCCGGCAGGGGGATCCGGCGTCGGCCGTTGTCCTGGTTCCCACCCAGGAAGGAAGCCGTGCCGATGCCAGCCTGGAAGGCGAGGCGGCCGGGCCCGAAAGCGGCCTGGAACGGCAGGCAGTGAGCCTCAATGACCTGGCGGACTACGTCTCGGAGAAAGGCAATCCCGGAAATGCGAAGAACATCGTGGCGGCCGAGGTCTCACTGCCGCGGAAGCTCCTGGCAGGTGGGTTGACCATCGTGGATTCACCGGGTGTTGGCGGCCTGGGATCCACTCACACACTGACCACCCTGACCGCGCTGCCTTCAGCGCATGCCATGGTGTTTGTCTCCGATGCCTCCCAGGAATACACCGAACCGGAAATGCGGTTCCTTGGCCAGGCAATGCGCGTCAGCCCCAACGTCGCCTGCGTGCTGTCCAAGACGGATCTCTATCCAACGTGGCGGCAGATCGCGGATTTGGACAAAGGGCATCTGTCAGGCGTGGCACCGGACATTCCCTTGTTCCCGGTCTCCTCCGAACTGCGACTTCAGGCAGCACGGCTCCAGGACACTGAGCTGAACGAAGAATCCGGGTTTCCCGCGCTCATCGCCCACCTGCGGAATCACATCGTGGGAGGTGCCGCCCGAATCCAACGGCGCTCTGTAGGGCACGACGTCCTGTCCGTGACGGAGCACCTGGGATTGGCCCTTCATTCCGAGCTGGGGGCTTTGGAGAATCCAGAGGGAACGCCCCGGATGATCGCCGGCTTGAAGGCGGCGAAGGAAGACGCTGATGCGTTGCGCAAACGTTCCGCGCGGTGGCAGATCACCCTCAATGATGGCATTGGCGATCTCATTGCGGATATGGAATACGACCTCAAGGACAGGCTCCGGAGGATTCAGCGCGAGGCCGAAACAGCAATAGACCATGGCGATCCTGGGCCGGCCTGGGACCAATTCACCCAATGGCTTGAGCAAAGCACGGCCGCCGCCGTTTCTGAGACGTTCGTGTGGACCAGTGAACGCGCCCAATGGCTGGCCGGGCAAGTTGCGGAGCATTTCTCCGAGGAGGAAGTGGCCCTGCCTGCGCTGAAGGTGGCTGATACCGGAGGCGTCCTTGATCCCGTTGCCGACCTCCAAGCCCTGGAAGACGGCCGTTTGGGTCCACTGCAAAAGGTACTTATTGGCATGCGTGGGTCCTACGGTGGGGTCCTCATGTTCGGCCTCCTGACCGGCATTTTCGGCATGGCCCTCATTAACCCGTTGTCCGTGGGCGCAGGGCTCCTCCTGGGCAGGAAGGCCTACCGTGAGGAACAGGAAGCCCGCCTCAAGCGGCGCCAGGCCGAGGCGAAGGTCCTTGTCCGCAAGCAAGTGGACGATGTGGTGTTCCAGGTGGGGAAGCAGCTCAAGGACCGGTTGAGGCTGGTCCAGCGTGCCACCCGGGACCACTTCACGGAGATTGCCGAGGAACACCACCGTTCCCTCACGGAATCCGTGGCGGCCGCCCAGAAAGCTGCAGCCACCTATGCCGTGGAACGGGACCTGAGGATCAAGGAGATCAGGAACCAGCTCAAGGCCGTGGAAGCTCTGGGTAAAGCCGCGCAGCAGCTCCAGGAAGACGTGCCCACTCAACTGATCTCGCCCACAACGGCGTCGGCGGTGCCCACGGGATGATAGACACGGGCATCGCGGGAGCCGCGGAGCTCCTGCGACAGGCAAGAGAGGTCTTCCACGGTGACGTGGCGGCGCTCGCAGTGGTGGACGACCTGGACAACAGACTGGCCGGGCCGCTCCGTGTAGCTGTGGCGGGCATGGTTAAGGCCGGGAAGTCGACGCTCCTGAACGCGATCATCGGCGAGGAGATTGCACCTACCGACGCCGGGGAGTGCACACGGATTGTCACGTGGTACCGCTACGGTCACACACCACGCATCACGCTGTACCCCTTTCTGGGCGGGCCTACGTCGCTGCCGGTGACCCGCGAGGATGGCCGTTTGGTGTTCTCATTGGGGGAATTCCAAGCAGAGAACGTGGATCGGCTGGTGGTGGACTGGCCATCTGCCGGACTGCGCAATCTCACGCTGATTGACACCCCGGGCATAGCCTCGCTGTCGCAGGACGTCTCCGGGCGGGCCACCGCTTTCCTGCTTCCCGAGGATGCCCCGATGGCAGCGGATGCCGTTATCTACCTCATGCGGCACCTGCATGCTTCCGATGTCAGGTTCCTGGAATCCTTCAAGGACACCGCCGCAGGCCAATCCGGTTCCGTCAATGCCTTGGCCGTCCTGTCCAGGGCCGACGAGATCGGCGCCGGCAGGATCGATTCGCTCATCTCTGCGGCCGTCATCGCCGAAAGATACAGCCAGGACCAGAATCTTAGGCCTCTGGCGTTGGGCGTCGTCCCGGTGGCAGGGTTGCTGGCACAAAGCTCGCGGACCATGCGGCAGGCCGACTTCGACGCGATGAATATGTTGGCACAGATGGACAGGAACCAGCGTGAGCGGATGATGTTATCAGCGGACCGCTTTGTGCGCACTGCCGGGCCCGCCGGACTGGATCAGGCCACCAAGGAATCCCTCGTCAACAGGTTTGGCCTGTTCGGGATCAGGCTCGGTGTTGCCTTGATCCGGGGTGGAACCAGCAATCCCACCGAGTTGGCCCACGAACTCGCCCGGCGCAGCGGTCTGGGCGTACTCCTCGATACCATCAGCCGCTTGTTCCAAACGCGGGCTGACGCGCTCAAGGCGCGTGCCGCCGTCGTTGGCTTGGAGTCATTGCTGCGCGAGTCATCCAAAGAGCGCGTGGAACCGCTGAAAGGTGCTTTGGAACGGCTCCAAAGCAGTGCCCACGAGTTCCGGGAGTTGAAGCTCCTTGCAGCGCTGAGGACGGGCGGCGTAGGACTGGCTGGCGAGCAAGAGGCAGAAGCCGAACGCCTGGTGGGCGGACGTGGCAGTACACCGGCGCTGCGGCTCGGGCTGGATCCCGAGGCCGGCCCGGACCAGATCAGCCAGGCCGCCCGGAGCTGTTTGAACCGGTGGCGGTTGATCGCGGAAAATCCCCTGACAGAACCGGCGGCACTGGACGCCTGCCGCATTGTCATGCGCAGCTGCGAAGGGATGCTGGCCGCTATACCCGCCGTTCGCTGAGTAACCAGGTGGTGGTGGATGGCAGGAACAACAGGATCAGCCCTGCCGCGGCCAGGATGAATTGGGCAGCCAACAGCACAATGGCCATGGCGCCGTCCGCCCCCGGGGCCACCACAAAGTCTGCGGTAATGACGGTCACCACCGCGTGGAGGAGGACCACGGGTGCCAGCGCCCATCGCGCCCAGGTGCGTCGTTTGAAAAGTACTGCCAGCAGGACAGCTTCCATGACCACCACCAGCGCAAGCATCGTGAGGCTTCCGAGGAATACGACGGCGGTGGCGCCGTCCACTGCCTGGGCGTCGCCATCGGGGACCATGCCCCCGATCACGCCTTTCAGGCGTTCAAAGTGGGAGTCGCGGCCCAGGAATCCGGTCACCACGACGGCGATCCCTGCCACGAAGCTCGCCACCCACAAGGAGCGCGAGAGCCTTGCGGGACCGGGTGGCTTCACAACGGCGGTGATGGGCGGCGGGACGGACAGGGAGATTCCCGGCCGGGGTGGTGGTGCTGATGGCCCGTTGGCTGATGGTGTGGGGGAGGGCGATCGCCGTGAACCATCAGCTTGCTGGGCCATGAGTGCCTACTTCAGTTCGTCGGTGTCATGGGGGTCCGGCTCGCTGCGTTTGGCATCGCCGGCTTGGAAACCTTTGTTCTTGGCATCGCCGGTGCCCTCTGACGGCTTGCCACCGAGCTCGCGCTCCTTGGCTTCGAGGTCAGCCTTGAGCTTCTTCAGCCGCTCGTCTTCGGCCTGGTTGCGGCGGCGGGTTTCCAGATTGCGGAGGAACTCGGGGTCGTCGTCCGGCGCCGTGGGATGGCGGCGGACAGGCTGTGCCGAGGGTTTGCCGTAGGGCCTGCCGAAAATGAACCAGAGGATTGCTCCCAGCAGCGGAAGCACGATCATGACGATGATCCAGGCGGGTTTGGAAATGCCGCGTGTTTGGTGGCTGTCCGTGCGGATAACATCCACCAGGGCATAGACGAAGACAACAAGGACGACGACGACGCCTACAACGCGGAGCATGCACCAAGTCTAGTCGCCGGAAGCCCTTGACTGGACGCTGGATCCTTGCCGTGATCAGAGTGCAACCATCACGGCTAAACTTGGATGGTGGCTTTCCTGAAGTATTCCCTCATCCGTCTGGCGCTTTTTGTGCCGTTGTTCATCGTGTTCGCTCTTTTGCAGGTGGGTCTGCTGCCGGCGGCTGTGTTCGCTGGGCTCATGGCTTTCGCCATCAGCTACCTGTTCTTCCAGAAACAGCGCGATGCCGCCACGGCCAGCATGCGCGAACGTTTCTCGGGGCGTGCCAAGCCCATCCGGACCGCAGGCGAGGTGGAAGACGCCGCAGCGGAGGACGGCCTGGTAGAGAAAAACCCGGGCATCGCCGTCAACAACGACAAACGCCCCGGCACCCTTTAAGACGTTTTTGTACAGCTAACGCCCCCAAGAAGCCTTCCTGGGGGCGTTAGCTGTACAAACACGCGGACGAAAAGAACCTAGAAGCCCTGGCTCAGGACCAGGCCCAGTGAGAACAACAGGCTGTATCCGAGGTTGATCAGGCCGGTCTGTTTGAGCACGGGGATGAGGCTCTTGCGCTTCTTGCCGTTGACCATGAGCCAGGCAGGCATGAGGCACGCGGGGATCAGCAGCAGCACGATCAGCATCCACGGTTTGGTGGGAGCCAGGACGATCACCAGCAGAATGGCGACGGCCAGCATCAGCACGTAGCTTTCGCGGGCATGGCGGTCTCCGAGCCGAACGGCCAAGGTCCGTTTGCCGGCAGCCGTATCCGTGGGGATGTCCCTGACGTTGTTGGCCATCAGGAGGGCACAGGCAATCAAGCCTGTGCCGATCGCACCGATCACCGCGGCGAGGCTGACCTGCCCGGCCTGCGTATACGTGGTGCCCAGCGTGGCCACCAGACCGAAGAACACGAACACGAAGACGTCGCCGAGGCCCATGTAGCCGTAGGGGTTCTTGCCCCCGGTGTAGCCCCAGGCTGCCAGGACACAGCCGATGCCCACCAGGATCAGCCACCAGGCCTGCGTCATGATGACCAGAATCAGGCCACACACCATTGCTGCTCCGAACAGGGCGAACGCAGCCCACTTAACTTGCTCCGGCTTCGCGGCGCCGGAACCGACCAGGCGCAGGGGACCCACCCGGTCTTCATCGGTGCCGCGGATTCCGTCGGAGTAGTCGTTGGCGTAGTTCACGCCGATTTGGAGCAGCAAGGCAACCAGTGCAGCCAGGATCGCGTTCGGCAGCCGGAAAGCCTGGAGTTCGTACGCTGCTGCCGAACCGATCAGGACGGGCGCGATCGCCGCGGGCAGTGTGCGGAGCCGGGCTCCTTGAATCCATTGTGCAGCTGTCGCCACGTGTAGTACCTCGTGTATTTCGCGGTTGATCTTAAGCCAGGTGTGCGGGGGAAGAACGTGTCTATTGTCCCTGATGCAGCTCGGAAAGCCGGTCAATCATGGCCATCCGGTCCGGTTTTCCGTTGGGGAGCATGAGCAATTCCTTGTCCGCCAGCACGGTCTTGGGTGCCAGTTTGCCGAGCGCGGCCTCGCGGCGGGACGTGAAACCTTTGATTCCGTCAGGGCTGGGGTCCTTCACTGCCACGTACGCCGCAACGGCTTGTCCCCATTCGCGCGACGGGACGCCGGCAACGAAGGCCGCGGTGACGTCGTCGAGTTCTTCGAGCTTGCTTTGGATGTACGCGGCGGAGGCTTTGACGCCGCCGGTAATGATGACGTCGTCGGCACGGCCCAGCACGGTGAGTTTGCCGTCGTCGGACAGTTCGCCGAGGTCGCCTGTGATGTACCAGCGGACGCCGTCTTCCTCGAAGAACGCTGCCTTTGAGGCGCGGGCGGCGTCCAGGTAGCCCGCCGCCACGGTATCGCCACCCAGAAGAACGCGGCCTTCCAACTCGCCTTCGCCGATGCGGACCTCGACGCCGTCAAGGGGCTCACCGTCGTAGACACACCCGCCGCAGGTCTCAGCTGAGCCGTAGGTGGTGACCACAGTGAGGCCTTCGGCGTGTGCGGTGGCCAGCAAATCCGGGGACGCCGGGGCGCCACCCAGGAGGATGGCGTTGAAGCGACGGAGCACGGCGAGGGTTTCCGGCGCGGGGGAGTCCAGGAGCCGTTGCAATTGCGTGGGCACCAGGGACGTGAAACGGATCTTGTCCGTCAATTCCTCAGCGGCAGCGGTGAAGGCCTCGGGGGTGAAGCCGTTCGCTTGGTCCATTACCCACGGACGCGTGCCGGCGTAGAGCGAGCGGACCAGGACCTGAACGCCGGCCACGTACTGCAGCGGGAGCGCCAGCAGCCACTGGCCTTCGCCGCGCAGCGCCATGGCCGTGGACACGGAGGATGCTGCGAGGGCGTCAACAGTGAGGACGGTCGCCTTGGGTGTCCCCGTGGATCCAGAGGTGCGGACCACCACGGCTGCCTCGTCCACGTGGGTCTCCACCGGAACCGCGCGCGGCACGCCGTCTTCATCCACGACGATTTCGACGGCGGGGCCCTCACCGTGGAGGGCAGCCATCAAGGCCTTCAGTATGGGATCGATGTCCACAGGTGAGTCCTAGAAGTAGTAGGGGAAGTTTGACCAGTCGGGGTCGCGCTTCTGGAGGAACGCTTCCTTGCCTTCAACGGCTTCGTCGGTCATGTAGGCCAGGCGGGTGGCTTCGCCGGCGAACACCTGCTGGCCGGCCAAGCCGTCGTCGGCCAGGTTGAAGGCGAACTTGAGCATGCGGATGGCCTGCGGGGATTGACGGGCGATGTCCGCCGCGTATTCCAAAGCGACTTCTTCCAGGCGCTCGTGATCCACGGCCTCGTTGACGGCACCCATCGTGACCATGTCTTCAGCGGAGTATTCGCGGGCCAGGAAGAAGATTTCGCGCGCGGCTTTTTGTCCGATCTGGCGGGCCAGCAGCGCAGAGCCGTATCCGGCGTCGAAACTTCCCACCGTGGCGTCTGTCTGCTTGAACTTGCCGTGCTGACGCGAGGCAATGGTGAGGTCGCTGACCACGTGCAGCGAGTGGCCGCCGCCCGCCGCCCAACCATTGACGACGGCGATGACCACCTTGGGCATGGTCCGCATGAGCCGCTGGACTTCAAGGATGTGGAGCCTGCCGGCACGGGCGGGATCGATGCTCTCCGGGGTTTCCCCCTCTGCATAGCGGTAGCCGTCCCGTCCACGGATCCGTTGGTCGCCGCCGGAGCAGAATGAGTGGCCGCCGTCCTTTTCGGACGGTCCGTTGCCCGTGAGGAGAACTGTGGCGACGTCCGGTGTCATGCGGGCGTGGTCCATGGCCCGGTAGAGCTCGTCAACGGTGCCCGGGCGGAACGCATTGCGCACCTCGGGGCGGTTGAAGGCGATACGGACCGTGGGAAGGTCCTTGACTGTGCCGTCCGCCGAGCGTTCAACCTGCCGGTGGTAGGTCATGTCCTTGAAGTCGTCGAAGCCGGATACAGTGCGCCAGCGCGAGGGGTCAAAGACGTCGGAAACCTTGGCGGGGAGATGGTTGTTCACAGTCCGAGTCTAGTAATGGCCTTAGCTGATGCAGAACTCGTTGCCCTCGGGGTCGGCCATGGTGTGCCATTCGTGCGGTCCTTGGTTGGCTGTCCAGAGGTGTTTGGCGCCGCGGGCTTCCAGTTCCTTACGCACCACGTCCTTGTCCCTGCCGTCCAGTCTCACGTCCCAGTGAACCCGGTTCTTGACGCTCTTTTGATGCGGGTCTGTCTGGAACAGAACGCGCCGGCCCGTCTTGGGATCGGTGTCTTCGGCGGGAACGATCGCGCAGCCTTCGGCCCACACGAGCTTGCCGTTGTGGGTGATGGTCTGGTCTTCGGTGGCGAACCCTTGCTCGATCATGGAGCGGATGAATGCCTCGTCCTGGGGTTCTACGTTCCACTCGAGGGTCTGGGCCCACCAATCGGCCAGCACATGGGGCTTTTGGCAGTCGACGACTACCTGGATGTTGAGTGTCATGCCCCCAAGCTATTCCCCGCACTGGGGACTGGGTAGGGCTTCGCGGTCAGTTCCGGTCCTGGTTGGGGCGGCTGGCCGCTGTAGGGGAGTGAACTTCTCCAACGTTGGAAAATGTGCGCACATTATCTTGACATATTGTCATGACATAGATCACAGTTGGTGCAGGAAAGGCTTTTCCTAGCAGGCAGTGCGGCCTCCGGAACCGCGCCCTGCTTCCTTAGCCTGGCCGCCATGGCCGGCAAGCCCCGTGAGAAAAGGACAGAGCATTGTCAGAGCAGACACGCATCTCCAGCATCAGCCGCCGGCAGTTCGGATTGACGGCCTTTGGCCTCTCAGCCCTTGCCGTTGGTCTTTCTGCCTGTGGGGGCGGGGGTGCCTCCACTGATGGAGGAGCCAAGACCCTCCAGTTGGTACTTTCCGGGGATACCAACCAGGGCGGAGCCTTCGCCGCCGCCGCCGCGAAATACAAGGAAGCCACAGGAATCACCATTGAGGTGGTGGATGTACCCACCGCGGACATCACCACCAAGCTAAAAAACGCAGCCACTGCCAACGACCTCCCGGCGCTGGCCCGGGTGACAGGCCTGGACCCTATCTGGGTCAACCAACTCCAGGACCTCAGCGATATCGCGAAGGCGAGGAACATCGATGAAAAGTTCCTGCAGACGGCACCGGATGGAACACTCCCGGCCATCCCGTCGGACCTCACCGCCGTAGGCCTGTTTGTGAACAAGAGCCTCTTCGACAAAGCCGGGGTGGCCTATCCCACCGCCATCGAAAACAGCTGGACCTGGGACGAATTCGTGGTAGCCGTGAACCAGGTCCGCGAGAAGGCCGGAGCCAAGTACGGAGTGGTGATGGACCGTTCCGGCCACCGCCTCCGCGCCATGATGTACCAGTTCGGCAGTGACGCCTTCGCCAAGAACGGGGATAAGTACGCGTGGGACGACCAAGCCGTGGAGACCCTTGAGTACTTTCAGAAAATCAATGACGACGCCACCATGCCCAAGTCCGTGTGGCTTAGCGGCGAGGACGGCAATGCCATGTTCAAGAGCGGGCAGGTGGCTGCCTACTACTCGGGCAGTTGGCAGGTTGCGGACTTCAACAAGAACATCAAGGACTTTGAATGGTTGTCCGTGCCGCTCCCCAGGAAGGTAGTCAACGCCACCAATCTCGGTGGCGGCTTCATGGTGGCGTTCAAGGACACTGGGGCCGATGAGGAAGCCAAAAAGTTCATCGACTGGTTCTATGACGACGCGAACTACATCGAATTCGCACAAATCGGCGGCTACTTGCCGGTCAAGGAAAGCCTCACAGTGGAGTACCCCTTCCAGCAGGCCTCCTTCGAGCTCTACCAGCAGCAGATCGCCGGAAACGAGGCCAAGGGTGACAACGCCATCAAGCGCGTCGTGGCCGAAGCCTACGCTGAGACCCCCTTCTCCGGTGATCCGTTGAGGGAGGAAACGGTGAAGATGCTGGGCGGCAGCCAGGATGCCAAGACCACGGTGGAGAACATCGTGAAGCTTTACAACGGAGCCTAGGCCATGGCCAATTCGACCCTGAGCCCGGCGCTGAAGCCGGAAATGCCTGGCTCACCTGTGGTGCGGAGCAAGTCCCGGCAGCGGCGGCGCAACCGCTATGTGATTGCTCCCCTGATCCTCATCGGCGTCAACGTGGTGCTGTTCCTGGTGTTCTTCGTCTGGCCCGGTGCCCTTGGACTGATCTATTCGTTCACGGACTACCGCGGCGTTGGCAAGCTGAACTTCATTGGCTTGGCCAACTTTCAGAAACTGTTTGCGGACAGCACGTTCTATGCGGCGCTGACCCGGACATTCCTGTACACCGTACTGTCAGTGCCCTTGGTGTACGTGTCTTCCCTCGGCATTGCCTCACTGTTGGTGAGCAAAGCCACCAGGGGGAGGACCGCAGCCAAGGTGATCATCTTCCTCCCCTGGCTGATCTCTCCAATCGTGGTGGGTGTCATCTGGAAGTGGATGTTCGGCCAGGACTTCGGCTTCGTCAATTTCGTGATCTCCACGGTGGGCGGGAGCCCTGTTCCTTGGTCCAGCAATGGCAACCTCGCACTGATGGTGGTCATTTTCGCCTCGGCCTGGGGCGGAACGGCCTTTAACATGCGGCTGTTCATTGCTGCCTTGAAGAACATACCGGAGGCTCTTCTGGAGGCGGCCGAACTGGACGGAGCCAACGCGTGGCAACGGTTCCGCCACATCATCCTGCCCGGCATCGCGCCGACGTCGTTCATGGTGATCCTGCTGTCCACCATCCACGCCATGAAGGAGTTCGCCATGATCCAGGCGCTCACCAATGGTGGTCCGGGAACCGAGAACACCTTGATCGTCCAGTACATCTACAAGACCGGCTTTGAGCAATCCAAGGTGGGCTACGCCAGTGCGGCCTCCATGGTGCTGATGGTGGTCTTGTTGGCCATCGCGCTCATCCAGCTGCGCTTCAACAAGAAGAAGGGCTGAACCATGGCAACAGCTACCAAGATGCCCCCCACTGCTGCCCCGCGTGGAAGTGCCCCGCGGGGAAACCGCAGAGCCCGGGCCAACCCGAAGAAGATGTCCGCTCCGCTGACGGCCGTGTTGTGGGTCATTGTGGCCATCTATGCCCTCCCGCTGCTGTGGTTCCTCCTCAGCTCGTTCAAGCCGGGCAGTGAGCTTTTCAGTTATCCGCTGTCCATGCTTCCCCGTGAATGGACGTTCCAGGGGTTTGTGGATGCGTGGGAACGCGTTGATTTCGCCAGATACTTCCTGAACACTGCCACG
This sequence comes from Arthrobacter sp. yr096, assembly GCF_900108925.1. Classification (NCBI taxonomy): domain Bacteria; kingdom Bacillati; phylum Actinomycetota; class Actinomycetes; order Micrococcales; family Micrococcaceae; genus Arthrobacter; species Arthrobacter sp. yr096. The sequence continues at coordinate 136,592 of NZ_FNYI01000001.1, forward strand.
GTTGCCCTGGTCACCACTGTGCTGACGGTGTTCTTCAGCGCCTGCACCGGCTACGCGCTGGCCAAGTACAACAACAAGGGCACACGGCTGTTTTTCGTGTGCATCCTGGCCACCACCATGCTGCCTACCGAAGTGATCCTTAATCCCACCTTCTCGGTGATCCGGGATCTGGGCCTCTACAACTCCCTGGCGGGCATCATTGTGCCGTCGGTGCTGACAGCCACCGGGGTCTTCATGTTCCGCCAGTTCTTCCTCACTGTTCCGGATGACCTGCTGCACTCTGCCCGGATCGATGGCGCGAGCGAGCTTGCCATTTTCTTCCGCATCATGCTGCCGCTGTCCAAGCCGATCCTGTTTACGTTGGCCATCTTTTCTTTCCAGTGGCGGTGGAACGACTACATCTGGCCGTTGATCGTGTTGAACGATCCCAAGTGGTACACCCTGCAGGTGGCGCTCCGGAGCATTGTGGGTGCGGAGAACATCGATTGGCCCGTTCTGCTGGGAGCATCGGTCATCTCCATCCTGCCCTTGGTGCTGGTCTTTGCGGTGTTCCAGAAATACGTACTCAACGCTGATGTCAGCGCCGGACTGAAGGACTAGTGCTCCGATGAATCATCACCTGGTGATGGAAGATGCCCCTGCTTTTATCAGCGGGTTGGTGGACGCCGCGGACCGCTCCATCGACACCCTGGTGGACGCGCCCGACGGCGGGGCGGCGGCTTTGGCGCATCGTCCCGCCATGGGCAGGTTGCTGGCCATGGCCACTGTCTACACCCAGCCCGACTCCCGCCACTACCTTTCGGCGGGGCTTCCCGGGCTGATGATGGGGTGTGTCGCACGGCTTGAGTACCTGCAAGGACCCACTGGCCTGTTCGACGGCACCAACCTGAGCTCCCCGCCGGACTCGGCCTTCACCATCAACGATGCGTGCATGGCCCTGGAGATCATGGATGCGCCCGCTGGACTTTCTGCCGGCGGCGGGCTGGCCGAGATCGCCACCCGGCTGCGCGCCGTCGTCGGACGTATTACCGACGCCCTGCTCACAGGGGGAGTGCACACGCCCAACCACCGTTGGGAGCTGTGCGCCGCGCTGGCCCGGATCCATTCACTGCACCAGTCCGAAGGTGTGCCCCGCCCGGAGCTCCTGCAGCGCATAGACCAGTGGCTTGCTGAAGGAATCGACCAACTGCCGGACGGCATGTACTCCGAGCGGAGTCCCCTCTATGCCACTGCGGTGACCAACCCGTCCTTGGTGGCCATTGCCGACTACGCCAACAGGCCTGACCTCCTGGAGCACGTCCGGGCCAACCTGGCCGCCTTCCTGCCATGGTTCAGCAGTGATGGCGTCACGGAGTCCTTGTTCTCGCGGCGCCAGGACCAGTGGTTCCGTTTCAACGGCGAGGCCTTTCAGCTGTTGTACCGCAGGCTCGCCAGCCAGGATGGTAACGGGGACTTTGCTGCAGCTGCGGCCTGGCTCCGGCAGTTTCCGTTGTTGGAACCGGCCAAGGCGTTGGCGAGGACCCGTCTGGACCCTTGGCTCCACCTCCAGCTGCCTGAGCGGGAATCGGCGTTGGGCGGCGGAGAGCTCCCGGCGGCAATGACCCCCGGCCATGCTGTCCTCTCAAGCTGCGGGATCCACCGTTTCCGCGAGGCCCGCAGTGTGGCTACCATCTTTGGCGGCTGCGACGACGTAGCCTCCGGTGTTGGGTCGGGACTCGCCAGCAATCCCACCTTCCTCCGGTTCGCCCACGGCGACGCGGTGTTGACGGATGTACGGCTCTCCAGGAGCTTTTTTGACCTTGGCCCATTCCGCAGCCAAGGGGTCAGCCTCAGCGATACCGGCGTTCGCCTGACCGAGGACGTTTCGGCAAATTTCTACCTGCCCCTTCCTGTTGATAAGCACCGGGAGGACGGCCTCTACGCGCTGGGTCATGAGGGCAGGTTCAGCGCGGGCATGGACTTCGGGAACCGGCCTGCCGTGGAGCACCGCCTGGGCACATCCATTACGGTGATCCCGCAGATGGCTGAAGGCACGGTGGAACTTGAGCTGGGCTTTGAGGGTGCACACACATCGTTCGCCATCGAGTTGACGTTCAGGCCGGGTGGTTTGCTGTCCGGGGTGGAGGAGGAGACCCGCGGCCAGCCAGGCGCCTACCAGTTGACGACAGGGACAGGGGAGTACCGGGTGGGAGAGGACGTGATCGAGTTTGGTCCCGGCATCGCGGCCGACGCGGACAACCCTCCGGCTTACAACCCTGGGGAGGCGTATCGCTACCTGGCGGGCACCAATGCAACGGACGGCGTGAAGGTTTACATCACCGGGAGGACGTCGGGGAGCGTCCGCTTGGCGATAAGGGGGAGGAGTGTGTCCTAGCTGGGCAACAGTTCGGGCGGAATGGCGTAGATGAGCACCACCGCCATGAGGTTCTTGGTGGCATGGACAAAGTAGGAGAACATCAGGTTCTTTCCGGTCCAGACGTAGACCGCAACCAGCACCACGGCCATGCCCAGATAGGGTGCCAAGGCAGATAACGCCAGGCCCTCCCGGCCCACCACATGGATGGAGGCGAAGACCAGCACGGAGATGGCGCAGCACACCCAGATGTTCAGATACCGTGACAACTTGCCGATCAACAGGTGCCGGAAGAGGTATTCCTCAACGAACGGTCCAAGGATCACCAGCAGCGGCACCATCAGCCATGCCGGTACCTGCTGCAGCAGGCCCTGAATGCCCACTTGGTTCTGCGAACTCTGGGCGGTGCCGAACGCCGCCACCAGAATGGCCGTCAAAATCAGCATGACCACGATGGCAAGGGGAACCATGCCCAGCGTGAACCACGGGCGGGTGCCCAGGATCCTGAGGTCGCGGCCGGCCACGTGCCAAGCAGACGCCACCGCGAATATTCCGACGCCGGCATAGAAGATCGCGTTGACGGCGTAGGACGCCGTGGCGGGGTCGGCAAACAACTGCAGCATCAGCCGTTCCACCCCTTCGCCGTCAAGGGTGAAGTATGCAGTGAAGCCAAGATAGGCGGCCACGGCAATGGCATCGAGGGCAGAGAACCTGTACAGAGTTGCCTTGGTGGAAAGAGTGCCCATGTGACCAGCCTAGCTTTGCTGGAAGACCCTCGCTTGGCTACACTTTTCGGTATGCCTAACTTTTTGTTTCGGTGCGCCAAAGACGTCCGCCGTTTCGCCGCCGCAGCTGCCGTCCTGGCTCTCGTGCTGGGGGTATCTGCCTGCGGCGGCAATTCCACCGCAGGTGGGGATGACAGACCAGTGGTGCTCACAACATTCACGGTGTTGGCCGATGTGGCCGGCAACGTGGCCGGGGACAAGCTCCGCGTGGAATCCATCACCAAGGCCGGTGCGGAAATCCACGGTTACGAGCCAACGCCGGGAGATATCCGCAAAGCCGCCCAGGCCGACCTCATCCTGGACAACGGACTCAATCTTGAGGCCTGGTTTGCTCAGTTCGTGGAAGACCTGGACGTACCCCACGCAGTGGTGAGCGATGGAGTGGACGTCATGCCCATCGCCGAGGATTCCTACCAAGGGAAGCCGAATCCGCACGCGTGGATGTCGCCCAAGAATGTCCAGATTTACGCCAACAACATGGCCAAAGCCTTCGCCAAGCTGGCACCGGCCCACGCCGCGGAGTTCGAGGCCAACGCGAAGGCCTACAACGCGCAACTTCAAAGCGTTCAGGACGAAATGGTGTCCAAGTTGTCCGTCCTCTCGGAGAATCAAAGGGCGCTGGTCACCTGCGAAGGGGCGTTCTCCTACCTGGCCCGCGATGCCGGTCTCAAAGAGGTCTACATCTGGGCTGTCAACGCGGAGCAACAGGCCACGCCGCAGCAGATCACACGGGCCATCGGGTTCGTGAAGGACAACCAGGTTCCAGCCGTGTTCTGTGAATCCACTGTTTCGGATGCGCCCATGCAGCAAGTAGTGGGCGCCACGGACGCCACGTTCGGTGGGACGCTGTACGTCGACTCGCTGTCCGAGGCAGATGGTCCCGTTCCCACCTACCTGGACCTGATACGCCACGACGCGAAAGTCATCACCACGGCACTCACGGGAGGAAAGCCATGAGCACTCCGGCCATCTCTGTTGAGAATGTCACTGTCCACTACGGTGAGGTCCTCGCCCTGGACTCGGCCTCCCTGACGTTGGAACACTCGCGCATCTGCGGTTTGGTGGGCATGAACGGCTCGGGAAAGTCCACGCTTTTCAAAGCAATCATGGGCATGGTGAAGCCCGACTCCGGACGCGTGCTCATCAACGGGGAACCGCCCATGAAGATGCGCAAGGAGGCCGGCATTGGCTACGTCCCCCAAAGTGAGGACGTGGACTGGGCCTTCCCGTTGTCCGTCCGCGATGTGGTGATGATGGGCCGTTACGGGCACCTTGGATTCACGCGCCGGCCCCGCAAAGCCGACCGGGACGCCGTCGGGCATGCCTTGGAACGCGTGGAACTCAGCGAGTTCGCCGACCGGCAGATCGGTCAGTTGTCCGGCGGACAGAAGAAACGCGCCTTCGTGGCCCGGGGCATCGCCCAAGGGGCCACCATGATGCTGCTGGATGAACCCTTCGCGGGCGTAGATAAACGTTCAGAGGCCACCATCACCAGGCTCCTCCGCGAACTGGCTGAGGACGGCGCCACCATCCTGATCTCCACCCATGACCTCCATGCGCTTCCGCAACTCTGCGACGAAGCCGTGCTCCTGATGCGGAAAGTGCTCATGCACGGGAGCCCGGAGGTGGTGCTCCAGCCGGAAAACCTTGCCATGGCCTTCGGCCTCGACGTCATGAACAGGGGCTAGGCCATGGAATTTCTCCTGGAACCGCTCACCTACGACTTCATGGTCCGCGCGCTGGCAACCACCGCCATCGCCGCAGTCGTTTGTGCCGTCCTGAGTTGCTGGCTGGTCCTGATCGGGTGGTCCCTGATGGGTGACGCCGTCTCCCACGCGGTGCTGCCCGGCGTCGTCCTCGCCTACATCGTCGGTGCGCCGTTCGCCCTGGGTGCCCTGGTGTTCGCCCTCATTGCGGTGACGTTGATCGGCGTGGTCCGCAATACCAGCCGGGTGAAGGAGGACGCTGCGATCGGGATTGTGTTCACCTCGCTGTTTGCGCTGGGCCTGGTGCTGATTTCCGTGACTCCCAGCCAGACCGACCTGAACCACATCATCTTCGGAAACCTGCTGGGCGTCAGCGTGCCGGACCTCATCCAGGTGGTGGTCCTTGGGGTGGTGGCCTTCGCGATCCTGATCCTCAAACGCCGGGATCTCACGCTCTACGCTTTCGACCCCACGCATGCCCACGCGATCGGACTCTCGCCACGCAGACTTGGCGCATTGCTCCTTGGCCTGCTGGCCCTGACCTCGGTGGTGGCACTGCAGACAGTGGGCGTGGTGCTGGTGGTCGCCATGCTGATCATCCCCGGCGCAACGGCCTACCTGCTGACGGACCGCTTCTCCCGGATGCTGGTCATCGCGCCGGTGATCTCAGTGGTGTGTTCCGTGGCCGGTATCTACCTGAGCTACTACCTGGACACAGCCTCGGGCGCCATGGTGGTCCTCACCCAGGGCGTGGTGTTCGCCGCCGTGTATCTTTTCAGCCCCCGCCAGGGGCTGATCGGAACGCGTCTGGCGAAAGCCCGCCGGAAGCGGCTGCTGGCCTCGGCCTGAGCGAGGGTTCTCCAGCTCATCACCGGTGATCGGCCACCGCGGGGGCGCGCGTCACTGTGATGTCGCCGTAGGCATTGCGGGCGCGGATCTCCACCTGGTCCGTAGACCCGCCCGGCCCCTGGGTGGCGTCCAGAGCGTTGTGGACCCGTCCATATTTGGTGTTGAGGTCAAGCCAGGCCGCGGTGCCTTCCCGCACGCCGATGGACAAGGTGCCCGCCGCAGTCTGGACGGTGAGGGTGCCTGCAGAAACGTCGCCCACCGTGATGTCACCGTTGGATGCCTTGATGGTGGTGGATGTCCCTGCCCGTTCCAGGGTCACGTCGCCATTGGCGGCGCTGATGCTGAGCTCGCCGGCGGCAGCCGTGATGTAAGTGCTGCCATTGCCGTTCTTGATCGTGGCAACACCGTCGATTTCCCGGATGCGGATCTTGCCGGAGCCGGTTTTGATCCTGGACCGTCCTGAGGTGCGTTCCACCGTGACGTCCCCCATCCCTGTGTGGGCACGGAGCTCGAAGCAATGGTCGATGTGGATGTGGCCCAAGTCGGTCTTCACGTCAGCGGTGCTGAATTCGCCTTCGCAACGGAGATCGCCCATGCCCGACTTCAACTCCAGGCTGCAGCCCACGGGAACTTCCACGGTGACCTCCACGGCGCCACCATCACTGAACCACGTGTGGCGGATGGCGGGATGAAGCCGGACCTGCAAGCGGCCATCCGAGTAATCCACCGTGGTTTGCTCTGCCATCTTGGCGTCCAAGGCACGTTTTGCTTTCCGTGGCCGGACGGTCACTTCGGTGTCCTCGCGGTCGCGGGCCACCACCCAGATGTCGGCGCGGACTGAAACATCAACCACGACGGCGATGGGTTGCGGAGTCTGAAAGGTTGCCATTAGCGTGCCCATCCTGTGAAATTTTGTTCGCCGGGTTCGCGGCGCTCTTTCCGTTGGTTCGGCCGGCCGTTCAGGGCATCAGCGACAGCCCGGATCAGCCACGAATTCACGGACAGCCCCGCTTTGCCGGCTGCCTCTTCGACGTGTTGCTTGAGGTGATCCGGGAGCCGGAGCGTGGTACGGGAAGTGCTGGTCCCATCAAAATCCTCGACGGCCAAGGCTGGCTGCCGTGGTTCCAAGATGGCCTCGAAGTCGTTGACTGTGGGCGGATTGCTCACCACGAATTCCGGGTCGCGGCCGCGGAGCCTCACCTCCACGGAACCGGGGGCGAGCTCCAGCGTGATTTCACGTGCGGCGTCGGACAGGGCTTCCAGGAGGACCAATCTCACCGTTGATTCAAGGGTCGCGGTAAGCCGCTCACTGAGTGCGCGGGCTTCCGGACCCCCGGCTTCTGCGGCGGTGTCCAGTTGGCGTTGGACTGCGGTGACGTACTGGTTGAGCTGCATGACACCATTGTGACGCCATTTTGGTGTCATGCCAAGGGCTTGTTGCCGGGAATGGTGCCATCCGTGGCGTCTCGGCTTGACGGGTCCGCTTTCGCCGGGCAGGCTGGAGCGATGAAGTCTTGAGCGCAGCCCCACTTTCGGCTGCATCCCCAGTACCCCCATGGCTTTCTGCCACCCACTGCGGACTTGCGAGGATTCCTCTTGACTGACCACCTTCACCTTTCCGGCGTTTCCCACGGCTACGGGGACCGCAAACTTCTGCACAGCGTTGACCTGGTCATACACCACGGCGAACACGTCGCCATCGTGGGGGAGAACGGCGCAGGTAAATCCACGCTGCTCCGTCTGATGGCCGGGGTAGAGACGCCCGACGACGGCACGGCGGGTTTGTCAGGCAACCCCGGCTACCGCGTGGGCTACCTCGCCCAAACCCACGGACTTGCTGAGTCACTGACCGTGGGTGATGCCATTGATGCTTCCCTCAATGCCCTGCGCTCCTTGGAAGACCGGATCGCCCAACTTGAACGAGACCTGGCTGACGCCGACTCCGAGGACCTGGAACTCTACGGAAGCCTGCAGACGGAGTACCAGCTCCGCGAGGGCTACGCTGCCGAATCCCGGGTGGAAGCAGCGCTGGACAAGCTGGGGCTGGGAGGCCTGGACCGGCGTCGAACGCTTGGCTCTTTGTCCGGCGGCGAACAGGAGCGGGTAGCGCTCGCCTGCCTCCTGGCCGATCCGGCGGAGGCGTTGCTTCTGGACGAGCCCACCAACCACTTGGACGCGAACGGCACCGCTTGGCTGGAGTCGAGGTTGGCCGCACATCGCGGGACGGTGGTGGTGGTCTCGCACGACCGCGTCCTGCTGCGGAAAGTAGCCACCACCATCATTGAAGTGGATGCCGACCGACGGTCTGTGAACCGGTATGGGAACGGCTACGAGGGCTACCTCCGCGAGAAAGCCGCAGAACGCGCCCGCTGGATCCAGCAGTACGAGGGGTGGCTCGATGCCATGGCCGCCGAACGCCTCCAGGCCGCTACGGTGGCAGACGGCATGGGCTACGGCCGGAAGCGCGACAACGACAAGATGGCCTTCGGCTTCAAGGCCGGGACGTGGCAGAGTGCTGCGGCCAGCAAAGTCCGGAATGCCCAGGAACGGCTCCGGAGGCTCGAAGAAAACCCTGTGGACCGGCCACCCGTTCCACTGAAGTTGGCAGCACCGTTGGGAGCAGTGGCCGTTGCCGCGAACCAACCTGCACTGGAAGCCAATGGCATCAGCGTGGCCGGGCGGCTCCAGCCCACGGACTTCAGGGTGGAGGCCGGGCAGAAGGTCCTCATCACCGGCCCCAATGGTGCCGGGAAGTCCACACTGCTCTCGGTGTTGACGGGCAACCTGGAACCCGAACAGGGGTCCGTTAACGTCCACGGCAAGGTGGGTTACCTGCAGCAGGAACTGGAAGTGCCAGCCAGGCCAGGCCTGCGATTGCTGCCGGCGTTCGCTGCGGGCCTGGGCGGCAACATCGACGAACATGCTGAAGGGCTACTGCGGCTGGGCCTTTTCCGACCCGCGGAGTTCCACGTGCCGGTTGGTGGATTGTCCGCCGGGCAGCAACGCAGGCTGGCACTGGCCCGCCTGCTTCTGGGCGGGTACCGCACCATGATCGTGGACGAACCCACAAACCATCTGGCACCCGTACTGGTGGAACAACTGGAGGCCGCGCTCGCGTCGTTTGCCGGCACCCTCGTGATCGTCAGCCATGACCGCGCATTGGGCGACTGGTTCGATCACTGCGCCCGCCCAGCGCCCGTTGGCACCTGGGTGCGTTACGGCATGCAGGGCGGCAGCTTGCTGTAGGCCCTGCTGCTGGTCTCCTACGAGGTGAGCAGCCGGCAAGGCGACCGTAACAGCGTGGACTGCACCCGGAAACACAGCGGCGAGCATCCTGAAACAACGGAAGAGCACCATGGAAGGACGCTGGCCGAAAGGATGTGTCCGTGATTTCCCAGAACCTCTTCCTCCAGGGCATTTACCACTTTGAAGGCACCGGGTTGGAGAAGCCGGTACCCATCCACAGCGAGCTCTCCCACTTTGTCCCTGACGGCGTGGTCAATCAGACCCTGTACTTCCGCGGCGGCAATTCCAGTGCCGAACTGATCACCGTTGTCCTCATGCGCGACCGCATCCCGATGCGCTATTTCCCCATAGGTGCGAAAGGTGACGTGCATGTGCCCCTGCGGGTGGTTGAAGACATCGACGGCGGTTCGGTCATTGAGCTCTTTGTCGTGGCGCCCGCCGGAGTCCGGGGAACCGTGGTGGTGGACCTCGGCATGGTGGAGTTCTAATGGCCAGGCAGCTGGTGGTCATCGGCAATGGAATGGCCGGGGCCCGCGCTGTGGAGGAGATCCTGGCCAGGGGTGGTGGGGATCTTTTTGAGATCACCATGATCGGGGAGGAACCCCACGGGAACTACAACCGGGCCATGCTTGGCCACGTCCTGTCCGGCCAGGCGGACGACGCCGACATCTTCCTCAACGCGTTGCCGTGGTACCGGGAGAACAACATCACCCTCTATTCCGGGGTCCGGGTTGACCGCATCGACAAATTCAGCAGGCATGTTTTCGCCGCGGATGGTCGGGTGGTGCCCTACGACATCCTCATCATTGCCACTGGCAGCCGCCCGTTCCTGCCCCACATCAGCGGGCTCTACTCGCCCAGCGGAAGTGTGCGGCAAGGGGTCTTCACCTTTGGGTGCCTGGAGGATGCCCGCAAGATCATCCGGTTCGCCCGCCAGGAGAACCATCGGCGGGCCGTGGTGATGGGGGACGGGTTGCCCGGGCTCGAAGCGGCCCGGGGACTGCAGGCCCGCGGCCTGGACGTTGCCATGGTCCACCCGGCAAGCCGGGCCACCGCTGTGCTGGGTTCCGCCCGGGTCACCGGGGTGAGCCTCCGCGACCAACCCGACCTCGACTGCGACATGGTGATCATCACCGCAGGCAGCAGGCCCAACGTTGCTCCCGCCGTCGTCAGCGGACTGGCAGTAGAGCGGGGAATAGTGGTGGATGATCACCTGCGGGTGCTGGACGAAGACGATATTTACGCCGTGGGGGAGTGTGCCCAGCACCGCGGCGAGGTATATGGGCAGGTGGCGCCATTGTGGGAGCAGGCTGCTGTCCTGGCAGATCACGTGACGGGTTTTGACACGTTGTCGCAGTACCTGGGTTCGCCTGTCCCGGGGTCGGCGCCGGGGCTTCTTGTTGCCTGCGTCACGGGCATTGGGGTTAATCCCGTAAGATAGACGGGTTGCGCGAACCTTCGGTGTTCTGCGTTCTTTGTCACACTTCGGGATCCTCAAACGAGGAAAAGCTCGAATTTTGTGTGCCAAAGCCGCCTGCGTTCCGGCATGGGCGTGACCCCAACAGCAATACCCCAACCCACAAGGAACAGCTGTGCCGCAAAGTACTCCCACAGATCTCCAGAGCTCCAAAGCCTCATCCGCAGCCGCGGGCTCAACCCTCAGCGCTGAGGGATACCAGAAGACCCTGAGCCGCCGCCACGTCACCATGATCGCCATGGGTGGCGCAATCGGCGTCGGCCTGTTTATGGGTGCCGGTGGCCGTCTGGCCTCCACCGGCCCGGCCCTGATCTTCTCCTACGCCATTGCCGGCGTCATCGCTTACCTGCTGATGCGCGCCCTCGGCGAACTCATCATGTACCGCCAGACCTCCGGCTCCTTCGTGAGCTACGCCGGTGAAATGTTCGGCAAGAAGGGCGCCTTCCTGTCCGGATGGATGTACTTCATCAACTGGGCCATGACGGGCATCGCCGAACTGATCGCGATCGGCCTGTACTTCCAGTTCTTCTTCCCCAATGTGCCCATTGAACTGTCCGCCATTGCCGCATTGGTGCTGCTGGTGGCCGTGAATCTGTTCAGCGTCAAGGCGTTCGGCGAATTCGAATTCTGGGCCTCCTGCCTTAAGGTCGCAGCAATCGTGATCTTCCTGGCCGTGGGTACTTTCATGGTTGTCACCAACGCCAAGGTAGGCGACGGAAACGCGTCTGTGGCCAACCTCTTCCACGAAGACGGCGGCATGTTCCCCAAGGGCGGCCTGGTGATGATCCTGGTCCTCAATGCCGTGATCTTCGCCTACAACGCCATCGAACTCGTCGGCATCACCGCTGGCGAGATGGAAAACCCGGAACGTGAAGTTCCCAAGGCGATCCGCGCCGTCGTTATCCGTATTGTGGTTTTCTACGTTGGTTCGGTGACGCTGCTCGCGATGCTGCTGCCGTCCGACCAGTACGTGGCAGGCACCTCGCCGTTCGTCACCGTGTTCGGGCAGATGGGCCTCGGCTGGATGGGTGACGTCATGAACATGATCGTCATCACCGCCGCGCTGTCCTCCTGCAACTCGGGCCTTTACTCGATCGGCCGCATCTTCCGCACCATGGCCAACAACGGCCACGCTCCGCAGTGGCTCACCAAGATGTCCACCCGCCACGTCCCGTACGCGGCAATCCTGGCCATCGGCGGCGTGTACCTCGTCGGAATCCTCCTCAACATCTGGCTGGGTGGCTCGCACGCGTTCGACCTCGCACTGAACACCGCCTCCATCGGCGTGATCTTCACGTGGGGTTCCATCTTTGCCAGCCAGATCGCCTTGCGGAAGAAGCGTGGCAAGGTTTCCAGCCTGCCCATGCCTGGTTCTCCGTGGACCAGCTGGTTGGGCCTGGTTGCCCTGCTGGCGATCACCGTGCTGATCGGTTTCGACTCCATGACGGACAAGGAAACCGGCGAGGTCTTCCTGCTGGGCCTCTGGACCCTGGCCACCATTCCGTTCTTCGCCTTGATCCTGTGGCTGGGATGGCAGAAGGTCAAGAACAACGAACCCAAGAGCGAGCTGTTCAGCTAACTCGCCCTGGGCGCGGGTCCACAGCGTAAACGCTCGACGGCGGGTGCCTCCTTTGCGGGGCGCCCGCCGTTTTGTGTTTAGCGCCCAACTGGCTGGCATTAGTGGTTGTTTTGAGGGCTCAGAACAACCACTAATGCCAGCTACTTGGGTGTCCAGCCTTGGCCAGTAAGCGCGTTGCGGACCTTGGACACGGCTGGGCGGGCGTCGTTCTTCATGTGGCGCTTTGATATGCGGACAAGTATCCATCTGGCGCGACTGAAATCCTCTTCCCGGTCAATGTCCCGGACAATTTGGGCAGGATCTGAGTGGCCCTCGCCTTCGTATTCGATCGCGACCCGGAACTCGGGACAGGAGAGATCGGGTTGACGCACGACGCCGGAACCCAGTTGGGTGGGCCTGTTCAATTCCGTTTGTGGCAGCCCAGCCCGCTCAAGTGCCAGCCGAAGCCGCGTTTCGGGCGCGGAATCGGCTCCGATGCGGGCCTGCTCCAGTGCCAGGCGAGCCTTCCGGATTCCGGGCGTTCCTTTGTGCCGGTGAAGCATGGTTTCAAGATCTTCGCGCGTGCAATAGGGGTCGCTGCGCCCCTCGAACTCAGGCCTTGGCGCCCGCAGAAGGTGATCAGCCAGCACGGTGATCTCGTCAATGCTCATCTTGCGGGCGCAATCGAGCCAGGTCCGGGGCCTGCTGGTGATGAGCAATCCGTCGTGATGGGTAATTTCGTCCTCAAAGAATTGGCCGGCGTGGCCTACCACGCCTTTCCTTCGCGGGATTGCCATGGTGTCGGGCCGGGAAATGTGGATGACAGGTTCATGGCTGCCCGGCAGGAAACCAGGGAACTCCCAGAGCACGAATGCCGTAGCGTGGGAGGCCGCGGAAAACGGCGTAATGACGGTGTAAGGCCGGACGGTCAACGACAGTTCCATCACTTGGTCGGCGGCGGGGCTCCGTATGCCTCTGCTTGGTGAGTCAAGCCCGTGGTGCCTCCACCGCTGACGGGAGACGCCGGCGTCGAGCGCTTCCTGCCAGGTGAAAGGCGCCGTCTCAAGGTGATCAGGCAACTCCTTGGGGATACGCATTTCCCCATGCTGGCAAATCCTTGATGCGGGCGAGTGGTTATCCACAGGCCACACATCCCCGTGCCCAACTTACTAGCATTAGTGGTTGTTTTGAGGGCTCAGAACAACCACTAATGCGAGTCAGTTGGGAGTGTCAGGGGTCAGGTCTAGGCTCGATGTATGGAACACACCACCACCCTGACGCAGCACGTCAATGCCAGCCCGGAGAAGGTCTGGGCCGTCCTTTCGGACATTCCAGGTTCGGCCGGCACGCTGTCCGGCATCAACGCAATTCAAATGCTCAGCGAGGGCCCGTACGGTGAAGGCACCCGCTGGAAGGAAACCCGCACCATGATGGGCAGGCAGGAAACGGTCGAAATGTGGGTGTCCCACACCGACCCGCCCCGAAGCACCACCATCAAGGCGCTCCAAGGCGGCGCGGACTACACCACGCGCTTCAACCTGTCCGAGCGCGACGGCGGGACGGACCTCACCATGACGTTCGGCGCGGAGGTCATCAAGCCCACCGTTGTCAGCAAGGTCTCCATGGCCTTGTTCGGGAAAATTGGTATGAGCATGACCCGGAAAGCCCTGGCCAAGGACTTGTCCGAGATCGCGGCGAAAGCGGAATCGCTCTGATGGCGGCAGCGAAGGTTGCAGCGCCCAAGATTTCGCCGGTGCGTTTGGATGAACTGCGCGACGACGACGCTCCGGACTTCCAGCGTGGCGAACGGTATGACGGTGTCAGGTTCACCAAGGTCTCCGCTGATGGGGAAGAGCTGAGTGGCTCGGATTTCATCGAGTGTGAGTTCAACGGGGTCTCCTTCAATGAGGCCCAGTTGCGCGGAGCAACGTTCCGTGAGTGCGTCCTTGCCGAGCCGTACGCTCCGGTGTTTACCGCGGCCCGGAGTTCCTGGCAGGACGTGGAGATCAGCAACCCGCGGTGGGGGTCGGCCGAACTTTATGAGGGCAATTGGCGGTCGGTCCGAATCGACGGCGGCAAGCTGGATTACGTGAACCTGCGGGGGTCCAAGCTCATGGATGTTCAGATCTCCGACTGCATCATCAACGAGCTCGATCTTGGAAACTGCGCGGGGACGCGGGTGGCCCTGAAAAACTGCACCATCGGGACCTTGGACGTCACCGGAGCCAAGTTGAAGGACGTGGATTTGCGGACATCTGAGTTCCGCGGAATCAACGGTTTGGCCGGTCTGGCGGGCGTGGTCATCGATGACTATCAGCTGAGCCTCATGGCGCCGCTGTTGGCCGGTCATTTGGGGATCCGGGTGGTTTGATGGTGGGGCGGGCCGGGGCAGGCTGTCCTTCACTGAGGGCTTCATCTGTTGACCGGCCCGCTGTGCCGTGTAATCTTTATAGAACGAACGGTCGGTATATTATTCCGGACCGGCCCCTTTCACTTCGCGAAGGATGTTCTCATGGTCGAGGCTTTTCTTGTTGGCGGCGCACGCACGCCTGTAGGTCGCTACGGTGGGGCACTGTCCTCCGTCCGCCCGGACGATCTTGCAGCACTGGTGGTCAGGGAAGCCGTGGCCCGTGCCGGCGTCGATCCTGACGCCATCGACGAGGTTATCCTCGGCAACGCCAACGGCGCAGGCGAGGAAAACCGGAACGTGGCCCGCATGGCAACCATCCTGGCCGGACTTCCCCTCCACATCCCCGGCATCACCGTGAACCGCCTCTGCGCCTCGGGCCTGAGCGCCATCATCATGGCAAGCCAGATGATTAAGTCCGGGGCTGCGGACATTGTGGTGGCCGGCGGTGTCGAGTCCATGAGCCGTGCTCCGTGGGTCCAGGAAAAGCCGGCCACAGCCTTCGCCAAGCCGGGCCAGATTTTCGATACCTCCATTGGCTGGCGCTTCGCCAACCCGCTCTTCACCAAGGGCGAGCTCTCCCGCGACGGCAAGATGACCTATTCCATGCCGGAAACGGCCGAGGAAGTTGGCCGGGTGGACAACATCTCCCGCGAGGACGCCGACGCCTTTGCGGTCCGTTCGCACGAACGCGCGCTGGCGGCCATCGCCGGGGGTCGCTTCAAGGATGAGATCGTTCCGGTCACCGTGAAGACCCGTAAGTCGGAGACCGTGGTGGACACTGATGAAGGTCCCCGGTTGGGTACCACCATGGACGTGCTGGCTGCGCTTCGGCCCGTGGTGCAGGGTGGCTCCGTGGTGACGGCCGGCAACTCTTCCACCCTGAATGACGGCGCATCCGCAATCATCGTCGCGTCCGAGGCCGCCATCAAGAAGTTCGGCCTGACGCCCCGCGCACGCATCGTGGACGGCGCATCGGCCGGCTGCGAACCGGAAATCATGGGAATCGGCCCGGTTCCGGCCACGCAGAAGATCCTGGCACGCACGGGCCTCACTGTGGACCAGCTCGGCGCTGTGGAACTGAACGAAGCGTTCGCCACGCAGTCGCTGGCGAGCATGCGCCGCCTTGGCCTGGATCCCGACATTGTGAACAACGACGGCGGCGCCATCAGTCTGGGGCACCCGCTTGGTTCCAGCGGATCACGCATCGCCATCACGCTGCTGGGCCGGATGGAGCGCGAACTCGCTTCCGCCACCGGACCGAAGCTTGGTTTGGCAACCATGTGCATCGGCGTCGGCCAAGGCACCGCGATGCTGCTGGAAGGCGTGTAATGGCCCTGGATCCGAAAGACTTCACCACGCTCCTCATCGAGGAACGCGACGACCGCCTGACGGTTCTCTTGAACCGTCCCGAGGTCCGCAACGCGATCGACCAACAGATGGTGGATGAGCTCCACCTCGTGTGCGCTGAGCTGGAGCGGAACCCCAAGGTGCTGATCATTGCCGGCACCGATGGCGTCTTCGCCTCGGGCGCCGATATTGGGCAGCTGCGCGAACGCCGCCGCGATGATGCACTGCAGGGGATCAACTCCACGATCTTTGTCCGCATCGCCAAGCTGCCCATGCCCGTCATCGCGGCCCTGGATGGTTACTGCCTGGGCGGCGGGGCTGAACTTGCCTATGCAGCCGACTTCCGAATCGGCACGCCGAGTGTCCGCATTGGTAACCCGGAAACCGGTCTGGGAATCCTGGCCGCGGCTGGTGCCAGCTGGCGGCTCAAAGAGTTGATCGGGGAGCCGAAGGCCAAAGAAATCCTCCTGGCCGGCGCCGTACTCCGCGCCGAAGAAGCCCTGCGCATCAGCCTCATCACCGAGATCCACGAGGCCCCGGAACTCATGGACGCAGCGCACAAGCTCGCTGACCGGATCGCTCGCCAGGACCCCTTGGCCGTACGCATCACCAAATCCGTCTTCCATGCCCCGGCTGAAGCCCACCCGCTGATCGACACACTCGCCCAGGGAATCCTGTTTGAGTCCCAGGCCAAGTTCGATCGCATGCAGGCATTCCTCGATAAGAAATCGGCCAAGGCTTCTCCGGATACGGCCGCTACCACGCAAGACAGGACCCAGAAATGACAGCAGTTCCCGCCATCCCGCACGTCGTTGGAGTCTTGGGTGGTGGCCGGATGGGTGCGGGCATCGCACACGCGTTCCTCACCAAGGGATCCACGGTCATCGTGGTGGAACGCGATCACGAGGCAGCTGCCGGAGCCCAAGGCCGCGTGGCTGAAGCCGTAGCCAAGTCCGCCGCCCGTGGCACCCTGAGCGAAACCCCGGATGAAGCCATGGCCCGCTTCAGCACCTCAACGGACTACGAGTCGTTCATCCACTGCGGACTGGTGGTGGAGGCAGTGCCCGAGGACTTCGACCTCAAAGTCACGGCACTGAAAGCTGTGGAGGAACACTTGTCCGCTGACGCTTTCCTGGCCTCCAACACGTCTTCCCTGTCAGTGACCGGCCTCGCCAACGAACTTCGCCGTCCCGCCAACTTCGTGGGACTTCACTTCTTCAACCCTGTGCCCGCTTCCACCCTCATTGAAGTGGTGCTGGCCAAGGAGACGTCTCCCGAACTCGCTGAAGCGGCGAAAAGCTGGACCGAGGCACTCGGCAAGACCGCCGTCGTCGTTAATGACGCACCCGGCTTTGCGTCCTCAAGACTTGGCGTCGCCATTGCCCTTGAGGCCATGCGTATGGTGGAGGAAGGTGTGGCTTCCGCGGAGGACATCGATGCCGCCATGGTCCTTGGCTACAAGCACCCCACTGGCCCGCTGAAGACCACCGACATTGTGGGCCTGGATGTCCGGCTCGGCATCGCTGAATACCTGCACTCCACGCTGGGCGACAGGTTCGCACCGCCGCAGATCCTCCGGGACAAAGTGGCCCGCGGTGAACTCGGGCGCAAGACGGGCAAGGGCTTCTTCGACTGGACCGACTAAACCACGCGGGCGGTTAGGCTATCCGGGTGACTTCAATCGAACCCATCACCCTGACCGGACAATTCGTGACGCTGGAGCCGTTGAGCCAGGAACACCATGACGGGCTGGTGGATGCGGCCCGCGACGGCGATCTCTGGAAGCTTTGGTACACGTCCGTTCCTACCCCGGACGGTATGGCCGCCGAGATTGAGCGGCGCCTGGGTCTGCAAGCTGAAGGATCCATGCTGCCGTTTGCCACCCGCTCCAATGCAACCGGCAAGCTCATCGGCATGACCACCTACATGAACATCGACGCCGTAACGCCGCGCGTGGAAATCGGCTCAACCTGGAACGCTGCATCAGCCCACGGGACGGGGACCAACCCGGATTCCAAGCTGCTGCTCCTGCAGCACGCCTTCGAAACGCTGGGCTGCCCGGCCGTGGAGTTTCGCACTCACTGGTTGAACCAGCAATCCCGCGACGCCATTGCGCGGCTTGGCGCCAAGCAGGACGGCGTGCTGCGCAACCACTCCCGCAGTGCCGACGGTGCTCTCCGGGACACAGTGGTGTTCTCCATCCTGGAGCACGAGTGGCCCGCGGTGCGCAACGGGCTGGAGTTCCGGTTGGCCAAATACCGCGCCAAGGGCTGAGCTTTCGACACTCAGCGCAGGTCCAAGTCCCTGGACGCAACCCCTCGGCCAGCCCACCGTCCATGTGCTTAGCTGGCTCCTATGGATGGGACAACCAGCGTCCACTGGGACGGGGCCGTGAACGCCTGGCGGATCGCCGGGGATGTGTACCGGATGGGCCGGCACGAGTGGGTCACCGAGGCCGGTTGGCGGCAAATGTACGACGACGGCGTCCGCACCGTGATTGATCTCCGCGCCTCGGGCGAGCGTCATCTACGCGATACCGATCCCGAGGTGCCGGAGAATGTGAAGGCGCGGATCGACGTCGTACATTGCCCCACGGAGGATCCGGACCATAGCCGCTTCAGCGAGCTATTCGGACCCTACCTGAAGGAGCCGTCGCAGTACCGGGACTACTTGGACCTTTTCGGCGAAAAGGTCGCGGCGGTGTTCAAGGCCATTGCAGCGTCACCGGGAAAAGTAGTGGTTCATTGCTCAGCGGGCAGGGATCGCAGCGGCGTCATCGCATTGATACTGCAGAAGTTGGCGGGCATCGACGATGACCAGATCGTGCACGGCTACGAGCTGGCCGCCCGCGGGATCAACGAGCGGCATCGTACCCACGGTGCGCCACACGCCCATGATCCGTACCTTGCCGAGGACGACCTCGAGGCGATGCTGGCGCAACGGCGGACAGGCCTGCGGGAGCTCCTTGCTTCGTTCGACGCGAGCGGTTTCCTGGCAGTCAATGGCGTCTCGGCACATCAGATCGAGGCGGTTCGGGCGAAGCTCACGTCCGGTGACTCCCGCGCTGCTACCATGCAGGATTGATCACACTTCCCGAACGGAATGGACCTGCCATGAATGCCGGTGCCCGCGTCACCATCGTGACCCGAACCAAGAACCGCCCGATTTTCCTGGCCCGCGCCCTGGACGATATTTTCGGCCAGACCTTCCAGGATTTCGAGTTGGTGATTGTGAACGACGGCGGCGACCCGGCCGACGTCGATCACCTCACCTCCCAGCGTCCGGAATCCGAACGGGAGCGCATCACCACTCTCCACCACGCCGAATCCGTGGGCATGGAGGCAGCGTCCAACGCAGGCATCAAAGCCGGCTCAGGCGACTTCATTGTCATCCACGATGACGATGACTTTTGGGCACCGAACTTCCTGGAGAACACGGTGGCTTACCTGGACGATCCTGCGCATGGCGCCGAGAGCGGTGTCATGGTTCGCACGGAGATCGTCATCGAAGAGCTGGTGGGGGACAGGATTGAGCCGATCCGCCGGGAAATCTTCTGGGCGGACATGCGCCAGATAACGCTTGCGGACATGCTCAGGATCAACCGGGCTGTCCCCATTTCCTTCCTGTACCGCCGCAGCCTTCACGACGCCGTGGGCTACTACAACGAGGACCTGCCCGTGGTGGGCGACTGGGAGTTCCACCTGCGGGTCCTCAGCCACTCACGCGTGGGTTTCCTGGACGGTGATCCGTTGGCTTTCTGGTCGCAGCGGCCCGAATCCGAGGGGCATGACGGCAACAGCATTTTCGCGAAGGCCGCAGAGCACGCACGCTACGACGCCTTGGTACGCGATGACCACCTCCGCGATGGAGTCGCCCAGGGCGGTCTGGGCGCGATGCTGTACGTGTCCCGTGTCCTTGCTGAGCAGGAGGAGCTGATCCGGGCCCAGCAGCGCCGCCTCGACGAATCCGCGGCGAAGCTTGACCAGGTGCTGGAGCGCCTGGACGCCCTCAACGCCACCGTCATTGCGAGGACCAGCGTGGGGGAATTCCTCAAGAAGCCCTTGCTGTTGGCGAAGAAGCTGGGTGGCAAGGGCTAGTACGGCCCGAAGCCTTCTCTCACTTCACATATCTGCGGCGTTTCGACTAACCCGTTTGGTGCACTAGGATCGCGACGGGTCGCCAACTCTGCGACCCCTTCATTCGCATGAAACTGGGGGACCCATGAAGGGTATTGCTCGCGGCCGTTTTCGGCTCGCTCTCGCTCTGTTAGGAGCACTTGTCCTGGGCGCACTGCCCGCCGGGTTCGCATCCCCGGCGTTTGCAGCGGCAACGGGAAGTATTTCAGGAACGGTCACTGTTCCCGCGGGCGTGGATGTGACCAGGATTGACATCGCCACCCTGGAGGGACCAAGCCAGGAAGACGTTCGGCCGGATGCGGACGGAAAGTTCACCTTTCCGGCACTGGTCGCCGGGCAGTACAAACTGCAATTTTCAGAGGCTGGACACCCGATTCAGACGCTCTCCACCTTCTATGGGGGCTCTACCAGGGAGCACGCGACAGTGGTTGTTGTGGCCGAGGGCGCGGCTGTCACTGGCATCAACCAGACCATGCGTATGGGAGGTGCCATTGCCGGTAAGGTGACCGTTCCCTCCGGAGTCGATCCGACAGCGGTTACCGTGATAGCCGAGGGCCCCGGTGGCACGAGTTCGGACACTGTCACCGCCGACGGATCCTACGTGGTGAAAGGGCTTGAAACGGGTGGGTACAAAGTTGCCTTCTTCTACGGAGGAACATCGTCGCCGGTCCTGAACTCGTACTACCCGAATGCTTCCAGAGAGACGGCAACTTTGGTTGCTGTCACCGAAGGATCCACTGTTAGCGGCATCAATGAGACGCTGAAACCAGCAGCAACGATCTCCGGAAAAATCTCGGTTCCGGCTGGAGCTGCCGCCTATAACGGCCAGGTCATGGTGGAGGCCGGGCCGGACTTCACTAAGAATGACTTCGCTGGCTCAGCCTTCCTCAGCTCGGACAACGCGGGAAACTTCACTATTGGTGGCCTCAAAGCAGGAACGTACAAGCTCCATTACCGCGCTTATGACGACACCTGGGCCACCATGTGGCACAAAGGTGTCGCCGACCCCGCCAACTCGCCATGGATCACCGTGACCGACGGACAGAAGCTCACCGGAATCCAAGACTCTGCAGTGGCAGCTGCCAGTATCGCTGGTTCCATCGCTGGTGCCCCGGCGCCGGGGCAAGTACAGAATGGCCCCGGTATGAGCATCACCGCGGTGACTGCAAACGGAACCGTGGCTTCTTCCACGGTCATGGAGACGTCGCAAACGACCTACGCGCTGAAGAACCTGCTCCCCGGATCCTACAAAATCCAGTTCAACCGGACCCTCGGATTCGTATCCGCGTATGAGGCCCAGTCGTACAGGGATCTTCCCGAGTCCAGTGGCACCGCTAATGCGACACCCGTGACGGTTGCTGCCGGACAGGGTGTCTCCAACATCAATGCAACGGTTCGCTTGGGCGGAACACTCACAGGCAAGGTGCTGGGCTCCAACGGATCTCCGTTGTTCGACACCCGGGTCAACGTCTACACGAAGGACGGGTTCCTTGTGACGCGCCGTGCGTACACCGCGCCTGACGGCACGTTCAAGGTCACTGGTCTGACCACGGGGTTGTACTTTGTCTCGGCTGAGCCTGCGGGCCAGTCCGGACCGATTTTCTCCGGGAATGTTCTTACTGAGGCTAATGCCAGGTCGGTTGCTGCCGCCGTGGGTCAGAATTCGGATATTGGGACGTTGAGCTACGCCACGGCGACGCAGGGTGCCCGGGGTTTTGATGATGTTCCGTTGGGGGCGCAGTTCCAGGATGAGATCCAGTGGTTGGCGGATAAAGGCATTTCCACGGGGTGGGAGGCCAATGGGTCCCGGACGTATCAGCCGTTGTCTCCGGTGAACCGTGATGCGATGGCGGCGTTTATGTATCGGTTGGCTGGGAAACCTGATTTCACGGCTCCTGCCGTGTCTCCGTTCAAGGATCTGCCTGTGGGTACGCAGTTCTACAAGGAGATCACCTGGCTTGCGGACAAGGGGATTTCCACGGGGTGGGTTGAGGCTGATAAATCCAAGACGTACCGTCCGTTGCAGCCGGTGAACCGTGATGCGATGGCTGCTTTTATGTATCGCTTGGCGGGGGAGCCTGAGTTCACGGCGCCGAAGGTTTCGCCGTTTGTTGATGTTCCGGTGGGTGCGCAGTTCTACAAGGAGATCACGTGGCTTGCTGCGCAGGGGATTTCCACGGGCTGGGCGGAGACGGGCAACGCTAAGTCGTTCCGTCCGTTGCAGCCGGTGAACCGTGACGCGATGGCTGCGTTCATGTTCCGCTACAACACCAAGTTCGGCGCCAACTAGGCTCGGCGTCCAACAAGGGAAACGAAGGGTCGGCTCTTTGCCAAAGGGGCCGGCCCTTCGGCGTTCCGGGAAATTACTGCTGTACTCCTCCGGGCATTCATGTACCCTGTATATATTACCGAACGGCCGGTCAGTAATGTTGGCGCCAGTCAGCAGTGACCGTGCCGATTTCACGTGCCTTGGAAGGACCCGTCGACGATGACCACTACCGCAGTCGCCCCGGAAACCACAGCCGTTGCAACCGTCCCCAGCTACGTTCAGGATGCCTGGTGGACCCCGGCGCCTGACGCCAAGAAGGTCCCGGTCCGCGATGCCAGCACCGGAGAAGTCCTGGCCAACGTGAGCACCGACGGACTGGACCTTGCCGCCGTCGTGAATTACGCACGCACCACAGGCCAGGCTGAACTTGGGAAACTGACGTTCCACCAGCGTGCCCTCAAGCTCAAGGAGCTTGCCCAGTACCTCAACGGCCGGCGCGGGGAGCTGTACGAGTCCTCTTCGCAGAGCGGTGCCACCAAGATCGATAACATGATCGACATCGACGGCGGCATCGGCGTGCTCTTCACGTTCGGCTCCAAAGGGCGCCGCGAACTGCCCAATTCGCAGGTTGTTGTGGACGGCCCCATGGAAGTCCTGTCCAAGGACGGCTCCTTCGCCGGCGAGCACATTTACACCCGTATTCCCGGCGTCGCAGTGCAGATCAACGCCTTCAACTTTCCTGTGTGGGGCATGTTGGAGAAGTTCGCTCCTGCGTTCCTGGCCGGTGTTCCCACCATCGTGAAGCCGGCGACGCCCACGGGCTACGTCGCCGCTGCGGCAGTGAAAGCGATCGTTGAGTCCGGCATCCTGCCGGCCGGCTCCATTCAGCTCATTTCCGGCTCCGCGCGCACCATCCTGGACGAACTCGACTACCGCGACCTCGTATCCTTCACGGGCTCGGCGTCCACCGCCAACTCGTTGAAGAGCCACAGCAACGTAGTTCAGGGCGGCGTCCGTTTCACGTCCGAGACCGACTCCCTGAACGCCGCCATCCTTGGCCCCGACGCTGTGCCCGGTACGCCGGAGTTCGAGGCCTTCGTCAAGGCCGTCGTCACCGAGATGACCGTTAAAGCGGGCCAAAAGTGCACTGCCATCCGCCGGATCATCGTCCCGCAGGCGCTGACCGCCGAGGTCGCGGCCGCTGTTGGTGCCCGCATCAACGAGCGCGTGGTGGTGGGCGACCCCCGTGCGGAGGGCGTCACCATGGGCGCCTTGGCCTCACTGGAGCAACTCGCGGACGTTCGTGCCGCCGTTCAGTCAATGCTCGACGCCGGTGGTGAGCTCGCGTACGGATCTCTCGACGCGCCGTCGGTCACCTCCGTCGGCGGCGCCGTCGGTGTGGTGGAGGACGGCGCCTTCATGTCCCCGGTCCTCCTGAGCTGGGCCGACGCCGAAACCGAAGAAGTCCACTCGCTGGAAGCATTCGGACCTGTGTCTTCGGTGATCGGCTACTCGGATCTCGCCGACGCCATCCGTTTGGCGGCGCGCGGTTCCGGTTCCCTGGTGGCTTCCGTGTGCACCAACGATCCTGCCGTGGCCCGCGAACTCGTCACCGGAATCGCCGCACACCACGGCCGCGTCCACATGCTCAACCGGGAGGACGCCCGCTCGTCCACCGGTCACGGCTCACCCGTTCCGCACTTGGTTCATGGTGGTCCCGGCCGCGCTGGTGGCGGCGAGGAACTGGGCGGCATCCGCTCAGTACTGCACCACATGCAGCGCACGGCCATCCAGGGCTCCCCGAATATGCTCACTGCTGTTACCGGTCAGTGGCACACCGGAGCCGATCGCAACTTCACGGTGGAGACCGAGGGGGAGCACCCCTTCCGGAAGCACCTCTCCACTCTCCGCATCGGCGACGCCGTCCGGTCTGAACTCCGTGAGGTCAGGCTCGAGGACATCACTGCCTTCGCCAACTCCACGGGCGACACCTTTTACGCGCATACCAACCAGGAGGCCGCCGAAGCCAACCCGTTCTTCCCCGGCATCGTGGCCCACGGCTACCTGCTGCTGAGCTGGGCGGCGGGCCTGTTCGTGGAGCCTGCGCCGGGCCCCGTCCTGGCCAACTACGGACTGGAGAGCCTGCGCTTCATCACGCCTGTTGCAGCCGGCGATTCCATCCGGGTGACACTGACGGCCAAGAAGATCACGCCTCGCGAAACCGACGAATACGGTGAAGTTGCCTGGGATGCCGTCCTGACCAACCAGAACGACGAAATCGTCGCCACTTACGACGTCCTGACGCTCGTGGAAAAGTAGCCCTCTCTCACCGATCGTTGTGTTTGGGCGGATGCTCTCTCACCGATGGTGGTGTCTGGGTGGATGCTCTCTCACCGATCGTGGTGTTTGGGTGGATGCTCTCTCACCGATCGTTGTGTTTGTGAGCGGATGCTCTCTCACCGATGGTGGTGTTTGAGCGGATGCTCTCTCACCGAACGACGAACGCTTCCCCACATCGTCTTGTGGGGAAGCGTTTTGCGTTCCAGGCGCTGCAGCCTCAGGCGGGGATCGACGTCGACAGTCGACTAGCGCTCCGGCGTCATCTGCCCTTTTGGTGAAAGAAGGCTCCGTGGGAAAAAGAGGTCAGGCTGGGAACGCTCTCTCACCAATCGACGAACGCTTCCCCACATCGACTTGTGGGTAAGCGTTTTGCGTTCCAGACCGCTGCGGCCTCAGGTGGGGCCCGTTAGGTGAGAGAGGGTTCGCCGATGGGGCCCGGTGGGTGAGAGAGGGTTCGCCGGTGGGGCCCGGTGGGTGAGAGAGGGTTCGCCGGTGGGGCCCGGTGGGTGAGAGAGGGT